>CAIPEB010000200.1 GCA_903863885.1 uncultured Planctomycetaceae bacterium
AAAGTTGTGGTGCCCATTCCAGTGCAAATTGGTGCAGATTGATGCGGATCGATGGGAGCCGTACGGCACCAGGGAAGGCACCAGAAGGAATAAGCTCGGCACCAATACGGGCACCAAAATGCTCCCCCGTTTCGTCGCCTAAGTTGCCACGTTTCGCGTAGCGGTTGGCCGTCTGGACGTGGTTCCCGGAACTCCCACAGGAACGCCACGTGTGGCCAACGTCGGGCGCCACGGCGGGGAACGTGGGGGAGGTCGGAAACGGCTGACCGACCGGCGTTCCTCCCACACAAGATGGCCACCTCCCCGCCGAATACTCCGTGAGCTTCCGCCACTGGAGACCGGCCCCGCTATGTTTCGTGCATGGTATCACGTCTGCCAACTTGGAATTGCGGCATTTGTGCTGGCAACTGCTGGTTTCGCGGTTCCGATGCTGTCAGTGCTTCGCACCGTTGGAACATCAGTGTGCGTCGCGATAGGTATCGCCGGCGCAGTGTTGGGACTCATTGGAGTCATCCGTGGAGTCCAGTCGGGCTGTCCATTGTGCGGCCGAGTCGCTACTTGGGTGAGTCCAGCCAAGCATGTACTCGCCGTGGATTGTGCGAAATGCGGACTTGTTGGCGGAAACCCGCTGAAGCATCTTCGGCCTCGATTGCTCAGGGATTGACTCAACGCAACTCAGCGGTTGTGTGGCTCGACGAGGTGCCCGGAACTGCTTCCAGCCCGGCAATCGTGCCACTCGACCTTCCCGCGCCCATCGGTTGCCCTCCCTTTACTAACGGACCGGCAACCCATGCTACAGCTCCCCGCCAAAATATTCATACACGCTTACCGAAAGGACACCCCGATTCCACGTCGTCGACCGCACAGCGAACGCGTCTTCTCACACGTGGTTGGCGTCCATTGGCGACATCGTCTCTGGGGACTCCACGCCCAAGTAAGCGACCACGCCCATAGGGCGTGGCTTTGGCTTGCCCCGCAATGCGGGGCGTGTGATTCAGATGACTCGCTTCTGCCGGTACCCAGTTGTGAACGCTGCTCGGTACTTGTGCACTCCCAACGGTTGTGCGACAACAACCCGAAGTTTTCCATGCGCTCTATCTCCACTGACCCAGCAGGGCCTTTCGGAGATAGAGCGTGCTTTGTCCACGCCGGATCGGCAGAGCCTATTAGGGTCGCACGGCCGTAGGCCGTGGGTTTAGAACTTACTAATCAGGATCACTAGCGACGGCAAAATACCCATGCCCCTTAACGGAGGTAATCTGCGCCTCGCTCTCGCGAACAATGACCCGATAGTAAGCCTCGTTTCTCGTCACGATGACCGCTTCGATGACTGGAACCTCGTCCTGCCGATGCGCTGGAGACACACCGGAGTCAATAGATTCGACGGCATAGCCGTTCTCGATGAACTTTCGGATCTTGTCCCTGTTACCTTCGATCACGTCACCAGTGGCCGACCGATAGACGACGAGCTTTTCGATCTGTTCGGGATCGATGACGTCCGACAGTTTTCCCTCTCGCCACAATCGGTTCTTCTTCAGGTTGGGCTTGAAGGACAAATCGACGCCGATTCGGTTCGCCAAAGTATTGATGTCCTCAATGGACATCCCACCTGCAACTTGGGAGCGGCCGTTCTCTTTCTGACCAGGAAAGGTCCACCGAAAGCTCCCACTTCCTTGCGCAGAGGTGATGCGTGCCCAGCCCTTCCACACGGTAACCCGAAGGAAGTCCCCATCCTTCAGCATGATCAGAGCCTGCACCGTTGGGGCACGTTGTCGACCCACAGCTTGCGGAGCGTCCTCAAATGCGGCGTCTTCACTCAGAATTCCGACGATCACGACAGTAAGCGTTTGCGGTGTTGCAGATGAGACACTGTCG
>CAIPEB010000201.1 GCA_903863885.1 uncultured Planctomycetaceae bacterium
CGGAATATCAGGGCGTGTTCGTGTTCGTTGAAAATGGCCAGGAAGTTAAGTCGAAGGGCGTTCTCATCAAAAGGGGCCATCAGAGATCGTCACGAAGTCAGAGAGTGCGACAGGAGACGTTTCGCGGTTCGTCTTCCGCAAAGACAAGGAGGAAGTGGAAAAGAAGTTGAAACAGCAGTTGTTCTCTTGGGGCGTTGGCATCGTCGCTCTTGTTCGGTTCGTCTTGAGAAAAGAGTTCGTCAATGAAAATTGCTACGTTCAACATGCAGCAGGCCAGGAGAAGCAGGGAGAGTTGGTCTGCCATTCTTGAGGCGACCGATCCCGACATTCTGCTCGCCCAAGAATCTCTGAGTCCCGAGCAGTGCCAACGTCCCCTGCCGGAAGTGACATGGAGCGACAAGGTGGTCAGGGTTCCAGTCGAGGGCCAAAACTGGGGAAGTTCGGTCTACATCAAGTCCCAGTCGTTCCGACAGCTTGACCTGCCAGGGTTCCATGGTTGGGTGGTCGGCGTCGAGTTGGAAAACCACCCGCTCGGCTTGACGGGAAATCGGGTGCGGGTCTTTTCGCTCCATGCCCCAACGATAGAGGGACAGCAGTATCACACGATCGTTTGGGAAATCCTGACCATGCTTCAACACCATCGGGATGGATGCGATGTCGTCATTGGCGGGGATTTCAACCTGACCGTCAGCAAGCGGCACGAAACAGAGGAGCGAATGAACAAGAGCGTCAACTTGGAGATCCAGGCACGCCTTCGTGATCAATTCAAACTGATCAATTGCTGGAAGGCGAAGCACCCGCGTATTCCGCTTGTTCAGACTTTGAGGTGGGAAAGGGACCCGATTCCGCCCTACCACTGCGACGGGATTTTCGTTCCCGACTCCTGGGCTTCTCGGTTGAAGAGTTGCGAAGTGTTGACCGAGGAAAAGTGGGTTGGACTGAGCGATCACAACCCGGTTGTTGCCGAATTCAACTGACGTGATACAGATCTGCGGGATTCCAGTTTCACCCGCCACGGCACTTGGCTTTGAGCCGCCTTTGATTGAACCGATACGACCTCCGGCAACTCGTCGGCGACCGCCTTGAAGTCATCATTGCCGGATACCCAGTTCGTTGGCTCGAAAACACGAATTAAACAGCGGTTATTAACACGAGTCGTCGCAATTCCTCAGGAGGAGCGTCTTTCCACTTCCCTGATCCAAACGGCTACGGTTGTTTGTCCCGCATCAGGACGTCGATATCTGCTTGCAGGTCCGTGATCTCCAAGAGCTTCTTGCAGACTGGTCGTTGCCTTCTGGCAGCGTCTTGCCATTCCTCATCCGATACGTCCATTGCCATCTTCCCACCATTGCGTGCGAAAATGAGCCGGGGCATTCACATCCCTGGAAACAACTCGATTACCAGCCATTTCCGCAGCATGGCAACCACGGAAACAACGGCAACGCAGACGACAGCCCGCGTCGCTTTGCAGCTCCACCTGCTTTCGATTCCAATCGCTGAAAGCGAGAATCCGTGAAATCGGTGTCTAGTCACGCGTCGGGCCGGAATTTATCGAACGGATACAGCCTCCCCGCAACTGCAATCACGTCCCCAGCCACCAGCTTTCGACGTCTTCTCGATTCCACCTGACCATTTACTTTCACTTCGCCACTTTGGATCAACAGCTTCGCTTGGCCGCCCGTATCGGTAATCCCGCAGAGCTTCAAGAACTGATCCAGTCGGAGAGGCTCACGGTTGGCATCGGGATCGTTGCACACGGTTATCTTCTCCGATCAGTCCGGATCGTTTTGGCACCCGAGATCAATTCCCCATTCTCGCTTGACGAAATCAGGGACGATCCCGAAGCCGGACAGAACGTAACGCATCGCCCTTTCTCACAGGGATCTCGTTGGATGCACCGCCTAAGCGGGCAGCCACGGCGCAGTCAGCGTTCCAAAGTGATTGCCCACTGGACTGCTTTCAGGTACTCGGTGCCATCGGCCTCGGTCGGCGTCAGGTAGCCGCCTTCGCCATTCTCGTTCCAGGCGTAGAGCAACAGGAGTCGCTGCGGCGTAGCCTTGTCGGGGTGATCGTCGAGCCACTTCATTCCTGCTCCGACAAATTCCTCCACCAACTTGGGCGTACGGTCGGGATACCAAGTGGACAACTTTTCGGGCGGCAGCGAGCCCTTTTCCCATGGCCGACGATCCCATCCCACCGTGATGACCGGCACGTAGGGTAACGTAGTCCGTTCGGCGAACTGCTGAAGGATCTTCTGGTTGCCTTCGATCAAACTTCGAAACGGCTTGCTGCCGTCGCCGCTCATCCACCCCAAGCTGTAGTTGTAGCCGGTCAGCAGCGTGTAACCTGAACGGGCCAATTCAGCAAAATTGCCACCCGGTCCCGTACATGCCGCGACGGCTACACCGGGCAATCCAGCCTCTTTGGCTTTTGCCCGCAGCGATTCCAACGCTTTGCGGACCCCTTCCGCGCCGCCGAAGGCTTGCTGCAGTTCCTCCGGCGAAAAGAAGATCAGCAATGGTTGGTCGTCAAGCCGCAGATGCGTCGGTTGCCGGAACAGCGTAATCCACTTCTCGCAACAGGCGTCCCAGTCTTTCGGCCCGATGCGAAAGCCGCCGTGATTCGCCACCAACAGACAAAACTGCATTCGCTGACAGTTGGGGGATTGAAGATACAGGTCGAGGGCGTTGTTGAGCGGCGTGGTTTTCTTCTCGCCCTCCGGGTAGTACCAGCAGAACGACCAGAATGCGATTCCGTGGTCGGCACAGTAATCGATCTGCTTCTGCATGACCTCGACCGTGTCGTCCTTCCAGCCCCAAACCGGCTTCCGGTCGGCAAACTCGGTTTTCAGCAGTTCGGTAATGTGGTAGGTCTGGCCCGACCAGCCGTCGAAGTAATAGGCACCGACCAACGCTCGTGGTTTGGGTTGCTCTCCCTGGGCCGAGACTGGAATCAGTGCCACAAGGCACGCCAGAACGGCACACCGTATCCATTTCGTTTGAATGCTCAAGCTCATCATCGAATCTCCTGACACTTGCGGCTGATCAGCAGGCCGAATTCTACTTTGATTTGCAGCAGCGCTTCGGCGTTTCCCCGGCCAGCGTCCAGCGGGTCGTTGGTGTGCTACTCATGTCTCAAGTCTGCTGATAATTGGTGGCCGCCACGAGGCAGGCACGACAGAAAAAGACATAGTAGATGCCTTCAGCGTAACGGTCGTAGTCGTGGTTGCTCAATTGGGCAAGGAAGACCATCTTCTTCTGACAACATGGGCACCGCGGGTACTCGGCATCCTGTTCCCAGGAGGGATGGCCCCCGATTTGCGAGAACGAAATCGGCATATTGCGGTCCGCCGACTCCATGCAGGACCGCCCGCGGCGGCTGATCAGCAGGGCATGTTCCTTCGGGTGTTCCCAGTCGTGCGCATCGTCAGGCAGATAGGCGGGGCGTTTGTTCGCCGGATGCCAGAAAGCACCGCCGCTGCAATCGGCCTGTGAAAACACGGTCCCATAGCACGTACACACGTCGCATGTTTCGATCCGCAGACGAGTCCCGGGGATTTCCATGAAGGCGAGCATCTCGTGTGTCAGGTCGAATTCGATGAGGGCAGTCATTCTGCGTCCACAGAAACCGCATGACGACTCACTTGGATCGTTGACTCGCACAGGACCAACGGCTGCATCCGGATGATCCGGAGGCACCAGCGGATAACAGTGGCCAAGAGTGAGTCCCCGCCTCAATCCCGCGTCGGTCAACTCCCAACCGGCTGAATCCGCATAATCGTGCGGCGGCACGTGAAGCGAAGCGACCCAGGCCGGCGGCGCTGCCTTCCAACGCTGGAATGCATCGAGAACGTGAACGGTGTCGCACCATGCCAAAGCCAGCAGGCACAGGTTGATGTTCTCGGCAGTTCCATTCTCGAGTTGGCGGATCAGGAAAGACGCTGCTTCGTCGTCCGCTCGGTGAAAGATCACTGGCGGGTAAAGAACTCCGGTCTTCGCAAGTTCCAGATGCGCCCCAGCCAGACTCCCAGCCTGAAGGCAGGCGAGGTGCGAGAGAATCTCCTCGTTTCGTTGCTCAACCGCTAATTGAGCGAGCGTGCGGCATTCCTCAGGCGTCAGCGAGCGATAGGCAGAAGCGACATCTCTCTCGGCCTGTTGCCGGTTCTCTGCCGTGCCAAAGTTGTGACATTCATGGAATGCCTTAATTAGCTCAATCCGTCCGCCCATTCAACCGGCTCCTCTGCTTCGCGGCTTGAGCCTTCTTGCAGGATCGGATCTTGCCAAGTTCACCCGCTCCGGAGGAAGACCCGTTTCCCTTGTACTTCTTTCGCCACCGATTGCCCATGGTATCCCGTGTCAAATCATACCGATGGTCGGCAGACACGGCTGATCGGGTCCAAGGGGCGAGGTGAGGGGCTCGGACTGATTCCGTCTCTGCCGGTCGTTGTCGCCGGCCTGCAGGGTGGCAGTGAAAGAAGTCTGGTCCGGACAAAACGGCCGCTTCGCCGCGTCGAGGTACACGACGCGACGGTTCATTAAGATGGCCACCGCATCACTGCTTCCCAACAGGAACGTGACCTGACACGGTTGCTCCGCGTGGATAACGGTACAAGCCAACGCGCACCCGCGTGCGCGCGGCCCCAGGGCGTGATTCAGATTCACAATGCTGCCGGGAGCCGAATAACGATTCCACTGGAGCGGTTCCCCGCCGGGCAGGCGAAAACTTCGGCCGTCCTCCGGCGCCGGGAGACTGTCCGACGCAGCGGCTAAGCTCGCAGCGAGGGATGCCGTCTCGGCCGGAACCGGCCCCGCCACCAGCCAATCCTGAATGTACTGACCGTCGGGCTCGGCACCCCGAGCGTTGAGCGAAAGTGAAAGCAAGCTGACGAGGATCGTTACAGCGCAGCGTGCCCTGGCACTTTCGCCTTCGGCACCTTGCCCTGCACGGCAACAACGCAGACGCCCGTCCACTTTCGGCATATCGGGTTCGCCTTTCCGCCTACGAACTCTGTCCTGGGCGAGCACGACGCGAAAACGACACTATGAGACCACCGAACCAAACGCGAGTGAGCCCGTTACCGGCCCCGCCAAATCGATTCGGCCTTTCAGTAAATCCCAAACCGACGCCATGCTGTACGCCATGGGCGATCACTTTGCCAAGGGTCCTCGTCGACGCTCGAATCACGGGAACCACGTCTGACAAGGCGCCCCGTCATGCGGCGACTCATCACAGAAGAGCCCGGCCGCACAGGTTGTTCGTGCTCGCCCTGAAACGGAACATCGGAAACGAATCGTGACGTTCAACGGAATTGCGTCGGATATCGAAAAGCTCGGCATGATCCGAGCGATTGAAACCGCCGTAGTAGGAAAAGGCCGCGCAATAGCCCGCCTCTTGCACCAGACGCTTCGTCACCTCGTCAAAAGCATCAGGCCCTCCAACCGGATATGCCATGGTTCGAATCGTCCCGCCGATTTCCGATTCAATTCGTTCTTTCGATATTGCCAGCTCTTTCCTTTGAGCGTCTTCAGGTATTCTCGACAACACGGGATGATCGTAGGCATGCGCCCCGATCTCCATGCCGACCCGCTTCATTTCGCGAACCTGATCCCACGTCACGAACAAATCGCGGCCCAGAGCCACAGAGTCAACCGAGACATTTGCCTGAGTCTCAAGCCGGTCAAAAAAATGTTCCTGATCGATCTCCGGTTTCTGCTTATAGATGCGCAGGATGCGCTTCGTTGCGAGACTCCGACTCACTTTGCGCAGGTCGATCGTGAGCCTCACGGGGTAGTCCAGTTCCAAGACGTCTCGCTCCGTGTTCTTCACAATATACGCGGCACGGTCCCACCATGTGAGCCGCGGATTATCGACATAACCCGCCGCAATGAAGAAAACCGCTGGAGCACCGATTTCCCGGAGGATCGGCAATGCGACATCAAAACTGTCGCGGTACCCGTCGTCGAATGAAATCAGCACGGACGGTCGCTTCAGAGCGAGTCGCCCGCGCTCTATAGTCTGCAGCAGCGACTCCACACTTAAGAGTTCGAAATGATCGTGGAGATACCGAATCTGGGATCGAAACTTCTCCGCAGTGGCTGAAAACAACTCATCATCGAACGGTTGATCGGCGCACTTGCCGATTCGATGATAGGCGAGCGTCAATAGGCCCGGACGTCGGGCCGCCAAAGCCAGCACTCGGTTAAGACCGATGCCGTCCAGCAGCTGAACTAATTTTTCGCGTTTAGAGTTAGGCATGATCACTTTCTAGTTGGCCGGACAGTCTTGGATGCGCCGTTTGTCGATATTAATTGGTTCCAGGCGGCCGGTTCGTTTTCAATCAGTTGACGACGCTTATCCAAGGGCGGCTTGGTATGCGGGCGAGTCCGACTTCAAGTTCCGCACCAGCTTGTTGCATGGCAGGGACCACGAACACAGCCGCTCGGAAGCTGCCGATCTTGCCGAGCCCCTACAGAATTGCGTGGTCTCCCTCCATCATACTCAACATCCAGGGGATTCCTCGCGGGACCAGCCGCTGCGGATCGCGCAGCGTCACCTCCGCCTCTCGCACTGGGTGAAATCCCGAATCCCGCAATGCGGCCGCCACCCACGGCGTGGAGGAGTAGGATCGTATGATATCAACCCCGCCTTCTGTCAGGCGTTGCGACAACTCAGTGAAAGCGGCGTGCCAGAGAGCGGGATCCCGCGAATCGATGAAGCAATCCACGATCCTGCCGCATTTGACTCCCTCCTCGATGCGCTGATTCAGAATCGCGAACCCCCGAAGCCGCGGCGAATCATCCCGCAACCTCCATCCCGTCATGGTGCCGCGGGGGTATTGAAGGAAGTAGTTGAGAGTAGCCGCATCTCGTTTCGAGAACAACATAGGTCCGGGTGTATTGCGGACGACCTCCTCAACCTCACTGCCGAAAGCTGAGACGCGTTCCAAAGTCAGCCGCAGGCAGGGACGTTTGCACCGAAACCGCTGCATCAGGAATGCGGCCTTGCCGGCGCTAGCCAAACGTCGATGCAATGGGCGCGAAGGGCACAGCAGCGGAAACAGCGGATGGACCACCTTCCGGTGCTCTTGAACTGCGCCGAAGATCTCCGTCCGCATCGCTTTGTGGACCTTTTTCGACCAGACGCTGCCACCAATCCCATAGTGCGTCGCGACCTCGCGATAAGCCGCATCCAAGAGCCGTATTCCACATAGAGCATCTTTGGCAGACGCCAGCCAATCGATCGTATGGGCGGCCGGAATCTCCACATCCGGACTTCCGGCTTGCATTATGCTGCGGCGACACAAACCTATGTGTCCCGTTATACGGCCGTCCATGAGAGTAACCAGACTATCCCTGCTTACTTCAGAGGGCTGGGCATGCCAGAAATATTTCCAGCGGAGGACGTCCTCGGAAAACCACTCGGCGTCGGAAGGCTCGCCGAAGCCCTGAGTCAGGAATTGGCGCAGTTCAGTGATTTGCGATGCGAGCAGGAGTGCTGTAACACCAGGTTCAACCATGCGCCATCTTACCCCGGGAATTCGCGGTCAAAGTGGAATTCATGGCCTTTGTCCGTGGCCGGTTGGCGGGAGAGACACGCTGCAACTTCTAACAGGCACCCCTCGTTTGGTAAGGCAAGTAATTCTCGATTCGATGCCTGGTCTCATAAACGGGGAATAGCGTCTCAGCCCGCAGCCGCACCGCAACACAACCCCAGGAGTAGCCGACCCCAAAATCCAAGCAACAACGCACGGAAAGGTACAATCCTGGCCAGTCTACCAACCGTGGGTCAGTCTCTCAATCCTTTGCGGAATGCTCACCGTATCGCGGCGGAAAACGAGAGTGGCGGCATGGCCGCCGCAGAACGAATTCATCTCGAAATGGTGCTTTCTCAACGGGCTGCTCGGCGATTGCTTCAGTGTCCCTGTGCATGTCCAATGTGCGCTTCCAAAGAGAGCAGTCATCGCGAAAGCAGAACTGAACCGACGGTTCGCTCGGAGGATCGTCGCCGAACGGATGCCATAAATGGAACTGCCACCGACCCTGATATGTTGATTGGACTAATATCGACTGGATTGGGGCGGGTTGCCAGATCGCCCGGATGAACACGAGGAGATGCCAGCGTGCCGATTCGAAGAACCGGGGCGATCTGTCTGTCGATGCTGTTGGCCGCGTGGATGCTGACCGAGGGCGTGGTTCGAAGCGACGAACCGAACCTGATCCTTCAAGCCTCGTTCGAGGAGCCGCGTGCCTTGGATGGATGGGCCCCTCAGCAGCCGCCGGGAACGTCGGTTCGAGTTGACACATCCGTCGGCCATTCGGGGAAATCGTCAGTGTTGATCGAGACTCAGCCGGGCAGCGAAAAGGAATCGTATCCCGCGATCAAGTTCGGCATCGTGCCGAAACCGGGCGAGCGTTACGCGGCCGAAGTGTGGCTCAAGAGCGAGTGTCAGAACGAACTGGGCGGCTTCATTGTGTTTGAAACGACTCAGGGCGGCCAGCGATTCTAATTGATCGACGGCGACCAGCCAGGAGCACGGACGGACGACTGGGTCAAGGCCACCGTTGCCGCGGTAGTCGCCACGGGTGCCGAGAAATTGACCCTGGGGCTGGTTGCCCACGGGGCGGGTAAGGTCTGGTTCGACGATGTGAAGTTCATCCGGACCGGCGATGCGCCGCAGCCGCCGCCCCCCGGTCCGGTTCGGCTCGAAGTGTTGGCCGACAAGATCCTCAATCCCTGCTTCCAGGGATTCGGCGGCGGTTACGGCGACCTGCATCTGTGGACGGGATACGCCCGCAAGCTGGGCGTGGACCAGAACGACATTGCACTGATCTCCGGTCGCATGAAGGCCATGCGGCCGCATATCGCACGCCTCTGGTATGGCTACGAATACGAGCCGGAGGAAGGCAAGTTCGCTCCGCTGAGCGTGCCCATGACCAACCTCGTCAACACGATTCGGCTTTACAAGGAGTCCGGGACCGACATCCTGCTGAACGCCATGGGCGATTACTTTGCCTACCCGGAGTGGATGAAGGAACCGGGCAGCAACAGCAAGCTCCCGGCGGCGGCGAAGCGCGAAGCCATGGTCCGAAGCTACGCCGACGCGGTCCGGTATCTGCGCCGCGATCTCGGACTGGAGAACGTGCGTTACCTGTCATTGTTTGTTGAACCGGGCAACGACTACCATCGGCCGGTGCCCGTCGGCGAGTACGTCCGACTGCACAAGCTCCTTGACCAGCGGCTGCGCGAGCTCGGTTTGCGTGAAGAGGTCAAGGTCCTGGGATCGTTCGACTGCTGCGGTCCGGCACACGGACTGGACCCGTGGTGCGAGAAGGTGCTTCAGGCGGGACTGCTTCCTTACGTGGACACGATCGCGTCGCACACGTACCGCCACCGCAACGTCCGCAGCCTGGAGCCATGGATCGCGGCTCGCTTGAACGCCATTGGCAAAGCGGGCGGAAGCTCCCCTGCAAAGCCGCTGTGGATTACCGAATTCGGTTACACCAACTTCCTGGGGAATTCCACGTTCGAGAACCCCGCAATGGACTCCTATGAATACGGCCTGTTCGCAGCCGATTTCGCGGTGGAAGCTCTCCGCGACGGAGCCTCGGCCGTGTTGATCTGGTGCCTGGCGCCGGTCTATTACAGCGACGAGATTCAACAGAAGGCATCGCTGTGGCAGCACAAGGACCGCGGCTGGGAACCCCGCCCGCCCTTCTATTCGTGGTCGCTCCTTTGCCGGTACACACGCCCGGGCGCCCAGGTCCTGGCGACGCGCACAGAACCCGTGGCGGCCGACCTGCGCTCGGCAGCGATTCGAAATCCGTCGGGGGAACTTACAGTGCTTGTGGTCAACCGCTGCCTTCGCGACATCCGTCTCGAAGTCGCGGTGCCGGCAAACTCCGGAAGCCGATTCCGCGAGTTTCTCTATTCCTCCGAGACAATCCCCCCGCCCGATCGAGCCATGCTCAAGCCGCGAGCCGAGCACGTGTCGCAGGGCGAGCAAAGCGGCAAACCGACTGAAGTCGGCCCGCGCAACCTGCAGCAAGAACGGCCATTCTCGGTGAACATCCCCAGAGACTCGTTTCTGATGCTCACCGAGATGGCCGATTGATCTTCGCCCGCGGAATACCCGCCAAGAAAGCGTTGGAAAAACCAATTCACCCTCGCGCAACGCCGGAACGTCGGACGCGAAAACCCCCAGAGGGACCGAGCCCCCTTTTCCGGTCGTGCCGTGCCGACTCTCCCCAGGAGGAGAGTGAATGCTGAAACGCGTTCTAGGATTTCTTACCCGGCGCGGTTGCCCTTTCCTTCAGTCCCTCAATGGACCGACTCGCATCAACGATCAGTTCGGAGAACATGCCCAGCGGATTGGATAGGGACTGATCCGTTTCTCTCCACGAATCTAAGCCTCTCGGGTTGTCGTCGAACTGCTCCGCGAGCTTTACATCGATCTCGTGTACTTTCCGCGAGGATTCCGCTGAGGTGTACGGCGCAAAGTCGTCGACCGACTCCGCGCTGCCGAGCAGTTCATCGCAGGCCTGCGTGAAGACCTCGAGATTCGTGCCGGGAAGGCGAGCGGTGTCGCTTGTGCCCGCCACTTTGGCGGTGTCCTCCGCTGCAGCGGCATTCGCTTCGGAAGCGGCACTTACGACGCGCACCGCATCGGCTTCAACGAGCGTGCCTCCTGTCGCATCGTTGCCCAGCACCACGCGGAGGGTGCCGCTGTTGATGGTCACGGTGGCAAGAGTCTTGAACAATTGCGGGACACCCGACACTGGAGCGGGAGTCGTTCGCTGATCGACTCGCACTTCGCGGACGAGAGTTTCGCCGTCATAGATGCGGTACGGAGCGTTTCTCACATTGCTGCGGTTTCCGTACCAACTGGCCTGGACGGTATAGCTGCCGGGAGCCACCGTTTGTGCCCAGGTCGCCGTGCTTCGACCATCGCCCGCGGCTACGAAACGGCTGTCCGATTCAACGCCCCTCGTCCACGAGCCAATGCTGTACCAGCCATAAGCCGACTCGGTATACCCGGCATCGCCGTCATCAATCTGAATCGGACCGGGAACGACGCTCGGCGGCGATGTGATCTCGCCCGAAACAACGCGAATGGCATCAGCCATCACCTGCGTGCCGCCGGTGGCATCGTTGCCGAGAACGACTCGCAGAGTACCGCTGTTGATATCGACCTTGGCCAAGGTCAAGAAGCCGACGGACTCTCCTGGCGCCCGCGTGGGATTGCGCTTCTGGTCAACTCGCACTTCAGCCAGCAACTGGTCGCCGTCGTAGATGCGGTAAGGAACGTCGCTTGCATTTCCGCTCGAGCCCGTCCAGCCGGCTTGAACGGTGTACGTCCCTGGCGCCACCTTTTCCGTCCAAGTCGCCATGCTCTGACCATCGCCGACGTCTGCAAATCGGCTGTCGACTTGATAACCCGACGACCAAGTCGATTTGCTGTACCAGCCGAACGACGACTCGGCGTAACCGGCCTCGCCGTCATCAACCACACGAGGCCCGTCCACCGCATCGGGGATTGAGGACAGCTTGCCGGGAATGATCCGAACCGCATCGGCAATAACCAACGTGCCGCCCGTTGCGTCGTTGCCCAGGACCACGCGCAGATTTCCGCCTGCGACGTCCACTGTGGCAATCGTCATGAAGGCGGCCGGGTCGTTCAGGGCGTATGAAGGTGTCCGCTTCTGGTCGAACCGCGCTTCGGCGAGCAGGACGTTGCCATCGTAGATTCGGTACGGCGCATTGGTCACGCTACCGGAATAGCCCGTCCAACTGGCCTGGATCGTGTAGGTCCCCGGAGCGACAGTGCGTGCCCAGGTTGCCGTTTTCTTTCCGTCGCCGGCATACACGTAGCGAATGTCGTTCTGATAGCCCTTGACCAGACTGGTAGTTTTGGTCCAGCCACTTCCGACTGTGGAAAAACCCGCGTCTCCGTCGTCGATCACTGCGATCTTCACAACGGAAATCGTGAAATTCTGAGTCAGGCTCAGCCCGTACCGGTCCGTAGCGGTGATCGCGACCACAACGCTCGGTTCGGTATCCATGGTCAGACTCTTGTCGGCTTTCAGCCTGAGTTGTCTCTCGACGATCTCAAAGCGTGCGTCCGACACAACCAGCGTATGCGTGTCGTCCGGATCCGCGTCGGTAACGGTAACCAAGCCGACCGCAGCACCGAGACTTCGGTCCGCCACGATCGCGGACGACAGGTCAATGTCCGAGGGCGGCTGGTGAACATAATCGGGATTCGCAGCCACAACCCAGCGGAACGTGACCTGGGAGGTCGCGAACGCGTTGCTGGCGGTGACCACCACGTCGAAATTGCCGAAAGCCTCGCCGGAGATCGTTCCGGAGATCGTTCCGACGTCGTCGATGACCAGCCCCGGCGGCAGGCCGCTGGCGGTGATCACATCGGCGCCGTCCGACTCGATCGTTAGTTGAACCGAGTCTCCACCCGTACTGTGTTGTTCTCCCGGGTTGGTCAGTCGGGGAATGTTAACCTCATTCAAATCCACAACCCAGCGGAACGCGACGTGGTTTGTTGATGCCGAATCGCTGGCCGAGACGACTACGTCGAAGGTGCCGGCAGCCTGGATGTCGATCGTTCCGGAAATCTGCCCGCTGTTGTCAATGCTCAACCCCGGCGGCAAGCCGACGGCGGCAAACGTATCGGCACCGACCGCCACGATCGTCAGCGCAACTTGATCCCCTCCTGTATTGCGTTGATTCCCCGGGTTGGTGATGAGCGGATAGGTGACATTCTCGTAAGCCCCCAGATCTGCTGCCGCTCCTGAGATAGTCCGGGCCATTGATCCATGCGGGGCGAGAAACTGCCGGTCGAGCGGGTAAGCGAGGGTTGACCCGGCGAGGCGTCCGCCCTGATCGATCGCCGCTGAACCGGGAGTCAGATGGTAGTCGCCGCCGAACAGATCCGCAAATCCCGGATCGTAGCCGGCCCCAACCAGCAGGTTTTCCAGACCCGCGACGTGCCCGGCGAATCC
>CAIPEB010000202.1 GCA_903863885.1 uncultured Planctomycetaceae bacterium
TTCAGCTTCCGAAGGCGCAGGTACTGAACGTGCTGATCGATGATGACCGCGACGACATCAAGACTGTTTACCTTGAGTGGTTCGAAACCTAGCGATGACTCGGCAGTGCGACAATCGGACCGGGAACTTGAGCGGCCGACAACGCGGTTCCGGAAGTCAATGTCTATGGCGGCTATCGCAGCAGTTTGACGGTCGGTCAGCGGCCCTCTACATTCACGGGTGATCCGAAGGCGTTATTCCGCCGGAGTGGCCGTCGCAACGAGTTACGAAGGCGATTTTCCCGGCGGGATAATTTCAAAGTCTGTGGCCACGCTGATTCGAATCGAACGAAGGGAGGATCTGGTTGGTTGATTCACCTCGCATGCTCGTGGTTGGCGGACCAAACGGATCGGGGAAAACGACGCTTGCCCTTGAGTATGCTGCCGAAACGGGTTTCCCGTACCTCGGTGCGGATGCAATCGCGGCGTCCATTGACCCGGCCGATCCCGAGCGAGCACAGGTTGCTGCCGGTAGAGCGTTTATCGATCGTGCGAACCGCCATATTGCGAACCACCGGTCGTTTGTGGCGGAATCAACACTGTCTGGGTTGACATTGCGCAACTTCATCACGGCTGCCCGTGAAAACGGATACCTCATCTCGATTGCATTCCTGTTCGTTGATTCTGCCGACATTTGTGTTGCTCGTGTGAGCGAACGCGTACGCAAAGGTGGTCACTCAGTTCGTGAGTCTGACGTTCGGCGACGATTTCCGCGCGCCGTGATCAACTTCTGGACCATTTATCGAGAAATGGCCGATAACTGGGTATTGCTGTATAATGGCGATACGGCCATGCAAGACGTCGCCGCTGGTTCCCGCGACCGCTTATTGATCCGCGATCCAGTCAAACATGCTTTGTTCATGAAACTCGTTGAAGATTTCGACAATGCCTGATTCACATCTGTCCGTCCAAACGTATGAAGCAATCGACGAAATCGTACGAATCGGCAACGCCGCCGTCGCTAAGGCGCAAGCGGAAAGCAGACAGATGGGCGTGCCCAACGTCTACGCAATCAATGGGCGAATCTACTACGAGACTCCAACCGGCGAACTTTCCGCTACAGACCCTTACCCGAACGGCACGAGGGCCCCAGAAATCGGGTAGCCCGGCGGGGTTCCCCGCGCAGCCCCCACCGCCAAACATGCGAAGCCGCACGCGGCGGTTCGACGAAGCGGAGCCGCGGCATCACTCCATCGGTATCCACCCCGTCTTGCGAATCAATCCCGCCTCCTCGGCTCACGCTGCGCGGTGAGCAGCCCGCGACGCGTCCTTCGTGCCGATGTACTTGCAGAAGTCGGCCAGGTGCAGAGGGTGATCGGACTGGCAAACCACCTCGCAGATGTCTCGCCAGACCCGACATACACGGCCACGAAAAAGTCGCGGATCGCATCCTATTTGCGGCGCTCGTTTCCTGCGAGTTGGTGCCGACGCACGAGTTTCCGCACCGGGGCTTGTGCGAACGCGTGCAGGTCGTCGGGCGTGTCTTTGTGTTCTGCCATTCAACCCCATCCGTATTGCGTCGCACCCGGTTCCGCTATTCAACGAATCCACGCGACTCGGGGATAACCGCCAGAGAGATCCCACCAACATCCTCGACTAGTCCGAAGCACTGAAAACCGTTGCACAAATCACGACTCGGCGTGATCGACATGCGAAACCTCCGAATTCATGGGGTGAAGACTTACGATCCGTCTGCTTCGATGTACTAATGCCCAGGGGCGGGGGCATGGAGGAATCGGGGGGGATTTCGGGGAAAAACCGGCAGCAAGACCTGGGACGGAGCGGGTCGCGGGCAACCGGCGAGAAATGTGGTGCAGGCCGGTTGTCGGGGGTGGTACAATTCGCTGGCGTTGAATCGTGTTCCTTCCGTACGGGCGGTGCGGATCGTGCCGAGTGTTGTTCACTGCCGAACGCGAGCGACGGGGACGGTTGTTGTGGCCAGAACGTCGAAACTGCCCGTTGTGATACGCGTGCCTGAGCCTTTTCGGGCGTTCATGCGTGAAGTCAAACAGCTAATTCTCGATGGAGACGATGCTGCAACAATTGAAAGTGACGACCTCTTGCAGTGCGAACGGGCATACGGTGGTCTATACGACGCGGAGAACAATCGATTTGGGTTTCGTTACTTTCCGGGCGATGATACTCAACCGACATGGGACTTTGACCTCTCACGCGACGATATCTTTAGGATTGCCGTTGGCGAAATGACTCAAATGACACTGTATCGCTGCAAGGACGATAGATGCCGGTGTTTGGTTCCGGGGCCTGAATGGTACTGCACGAACTGCGATAACCCGAACGACTTCGCTTAGCACGTCGGCTATCTCGGTTCATCCCGCTAACAAAATTCGCTGAGTGACGTCCGTGCGGCGACGACGCGTGGGAAATCCCACTTGAAAACGTCGCACGTTACTCGTGCCCGACTGCTGTGCCTCCAACTGACTCATGCGCCATCCACCGGGCATGGTCACCAGGGCGCGCGACTCCAGTTCGATGGGCTCAAACGGTTCGGCCGGATCGGCTTCCCCGCCGGCCGGCGCGTCGGTGTAGAGAATGCCCGCGAAATTGGCGGCCGTCTCTGCGGCCGCGATTACAGCCAACGTGAAACGGCGCAGTTGGGCGAATAGGGGCAGGGCGGGCGTGATGTCCGGAATGCCCCGGCTTTGGCCGGGTCGATCACAGCGGTAGAA
>CAIPEB010000203.1 GCA_903863885.1 uncultured Planctomycetaceae bacterium
CGCCGCCGAGACCACGGCAGCCACGGTGATCCAGGTCGCCAGCCACTGGGGCATTCCGCTCTCCACGACGCACGTCATCGCCGCCTCGATCATGGGCGTGGGAGCGACGCGCCGCCTGAACGCAGTGAAATGGCTGGTCGTGGGGCGCATGGTGGGCGCATGGACATTGACGCTTCCGGCGACGGCCGCACTCGGTTACCTGCTCGTGCGGTGCATCCCCATCAAGTGAAAATGCCGGATTCGACGGATCCTCTCGACCCGCTCGCCGGATCATAGCCCGACACCCCCACGTGCTCCCCCCGTTGCCATGTACCGGGATTTTGCGGAACATGGTTTGGGTTATCCACTTCGCAGCAACACGAGTTCCCCGATGCGCTGGCAAGGACGAAGACAAAGCGACAACGTCGAAGATCGACGCGGCATGCCGGCCCGCGGGCTTGCCGTGGGCGGCGGGTTGGGCACGATCGTCCTGGTGGTGCTTGTAGCCCTGCTCGGGGGCGACCCGCGTGCGTTGTTGGAGCAGTTGCCGCCTCCCGGCGCGAATCCGGCCGGCAGACCGGCTCAGGTCGATCCGGCCGAGCAGCCTCTCAAGGAATTCGTAGCCGTAGTGCTTGCCGACACGGAGGACGTCTGGCACGAACTGTTCCGTCAACAGGTCCGACGGAACTACCGCGAGCCGAAACTTGTCCTGTTTTCCGGAGAAGTCAAATCCGCCTGCGGCTTTGCCAGTGCGGCGATGGGGCCGTTCTATTGCCCGGCTGACGAGAATGTCTACCTCGATCTGTCGTTCTGTGAGGAGTTGCGGAACCGATTTCACGCTCCCGGCGACTTTGCGGTCGCCTATGTGCTCGCCCACGAAATCGGGCATCACGTCCAGAAGCAACTCGGATTCATGGACCTGGTGGATCGAAGGCGGGGTCGAGACAGCGAACGGGAGCAGAATCAAATGTCGGTGAGGCTCGAACTGCAGGCGGATTATCTGGCTGGCGTTTGGGCACACCACGCCGAACGGACGAAGCGGATTCTCGAGTCGGGCGACGTCGAGGAAGGTCTGCGGGCAGCCAGTGCCGTGGGTGACGACCGCCTGCAGAAACAGCAGCAGGGCTACGTGGTGCCGGACTCTTTCACGCACGGCACATCCGCGCAACGGTCCCGGTGGTTCCGCCGCGGCGTTGAAACGGGCGACCTCGCCGCTGCAGCACAACTCTTCGATCTGCCGGCCAGCGAGTTATAACGGCCGGATTTCCAGCAATTTCGCGGGCGGTGCACATGGTGTGCTCACCGCGGGCCAACGCATCTCTGAACTGAAGGAAGGACTTTAAATGGGAAAGTATCTGGCGGAGTTCATCGGCACGTTCTTTCTGGTGTGCACGGTCGGCTGCACGGTCATTGAACCGGGAGCCGGAAATCTCGCGCCCCTGGCAATCGGCTCGGCGCTGATGGTCATGGTCTTTGCAGGAGGCCATGTGTCGGGAGGTCACTTCAACCCCGCCGTTACCCTGGCTGTGGCATTGCGGGGCAAGTGCGAGTGGAAGGACGTGCCGGGATACATGATTTCGCAGGTTCTCGGCGCGATTGCGGCGGCGTCCATCGTCACGTTTTTGAAGGCCGGCGCAGCGGTCAAGGCCCTGGAACCGCCGGTCGCTCAGGCCATTGTCGCCGAATTCCTCTTCACCTTCGCGCTCTGCTACGTCGTGCTGAACGTGGCAACAGCCAAAGGCACCGCGGGCAATTCCTACTTCGGACTGGCGATCGGATTCACGGTCCTGATCGGCGCATATTCGGTCGGCGGAATCTCCGGCGGCGCCTTCAACCCGGCCGTGGCGGTCGGCATCACCGTGATGGGCATTTCCAAACTGGCCAACCTCTGGATCTTCCTGGTCGGCAACTTTCTCGGCGGCGCAGCGGCCGCGTCCATCTTCCGCATCACCAGCCCGGAAAGCCACGAAGCCGCGTGACGGCTTCGCATTTCCGCGCCGGATCCACAGGCGTTCGCCGCCGGGCAGACTGGCACGAGTTTGAGGGAGGGCGCGGCGGTTCAGACCCAAATCAAACGCCGCTGCACGGTTCGGTGCAGCGGCGTTGATTCTTCTCATTGCCCATCCGAAGTCGCTCAGAACTCGCGTTCTTTGCGCCCGGGTTCCGGCAGCGGATACTTGCCCTGGGCATCGGCGGGCAGTGGAGCCGGCGACTCCATCGTCAGTTTGTCGAGGTCGGGTGCAAACTCGTTCTTGTCGTTCAGCGCTTCGTCCCAGGTCACCACGCGACCCATGTGCACTGCCATGCGGCCCATGATCTGAACGAGACTCGCCTCCGCTCCGCGTTTCGCTTCGTTGAACGGCTTGTCCTTGCGGATCGCCTCAAGCAGGTCGTCCCATTCCATCTGGTACGGGTTCGGTTCCGGTTGCGGGAATGCCCAGGCCAGCTGGTCATTCACAAAATTGTGCCCCTTGTAGATACGGCACTTGGCAGGCGTGTGCATGTACGTGGAGATGACGGCCGATCCCTTGCTTCCGTGCGCGTAGCTGGCGAATTCTCCATAGCAGCCGACGATGTTCCGGGCCTGCAGGAACAGATTCGTGCCGTCGGCGAACGTGTATTCGACCGTGTGGTGGTCGAAGTTCTGGTCCACCTCGTCCTGGCGGAAGCAGCGTCCGCCCGACCCTTGGGCGCGGACCGGCCACGATCCTTTCATCCAGCAGCACTCGTCGATGTTGTGGCTGGTGTAGTCGTGGATGAGACCTCCGCTGGCCCACATGAAACTCAGATATCGCTGGATCTGATAGAGCAACTCGCTCATGCCCTCCGGTTTCGGGCCGGAGAAACCTGCGGGCCCCACCAGTCGGTACGTCTTCATGTAGGTGATGTCGCCGATCTGACCGCCCTGGATCCGGTCAAGCAGTTCCCAGCGGGCGCGGCAGTGCCGGCACATCAGACCGACGCCGACCTTGAGGTTCTTCTTTTCCGACTGCTCGGCCAGAGCCAGCATCTTGCGCGTGCTCGGGCCGTCGACGGTCGTTGGCTTCTCCATGAAGACGTTGATGCCCTTCTCGATGGCATAGCCGAAATGCACCGAGCGGAAAGCGCACGGCGTCGTGAGAATGACCACATCTCCCGGACGCAGGCAGTCGATTGCCTTGCGATAGGCATCAAAGCCGATGAAACGCCGGTCCTGCGGCACATCGACCTTGCCCTCGAACATCTTGGACAGGCTTTCGTAGCTGGTCTTCAGACGGTTATCGAAGACGTCGGCCATGGCCACCAGCTGCGTCGGCCCGTTGGAACTGGACAACGCGTCGGCGGCCGCGCCGGTCCCTCGTCCACCGCAGCCGACCAGCGCCACGCGAATCGTATTGCTCTCACCCGCATGCACATGCGGAATCACGGACGCAGCCACAATCGAAGCCGCAGCGACTTGCCCCGACTGAACGAGGAAATCGCGCCGGGAAGTGGATCGCACAGGTTTGTCGTTCATAGCAGACCTTTGAGGAAGGATTGGGGAGGGATCTCGTTATTGGAAAATCACGGAATGCAAGGAAACCCGGTGCCGGAAACTCCCGATGCCGCGGCCCGGCCGTCGCAGGCCCGACTTCCGACTCGACCGCGCGCACAACCGCCGGTGCCCGGCGAAGATTATAAAATGTGCGCCGCGGCAAAGCACGAAGGCACTTGGTGAATCAGCTCGGACGCGCCGTCCGACAGCCGGCGCCGGCGGTTCACTTCAACACCGCCGCGCCGGCATTTCGTGGTCCGGACTTTTCAGCCGAGGTTTTCCCACTTGATCGGCACCCGCTTCAACGCGTAGGCGATTTCCCGCGAGTAGTCGCCATAGCAGGTCATCCAGTGGAAGCCCGGCATGTTCTCCGCGACGCGAGCGTCGCCGCACTTGTAGCCGACGTCGATCTGCGAACGACAGATGGGCAGGAAGGGCACCTCGACGATTTCCCCGACAAAACCGGTCCAGCGTTCCGCCTTGAAATCGGGAATGATATTGGTGACGACCTGTCCCTTGCGCATCTCCACTTTTGGCGAGGCGCCGTAATCCGACTCGAAATGCGTGACGATCCGAGCCGGATCACAGGTCTTTCCGTCGTTCTTGCGGGGCGCCGTGCAATGGGCCAGCGTGATCAGGCCATCGTGCGGATACGTCGGATCGTTGAGGAATTGCGGCCTGCCCGAAATCCCGCCCAAGAGAATCCCGGAAGGAATCACAACAAAATCGGATTCGCAGAATGCCAGATACCCGGCGTCGTTCAGGACGGACAATGAGAGGCAGGCGCTCGTTTCGGACATGGGCATGATGGTGCCCATGCACGCGTTGATCGTCATCATGCGCGCCCCGGCCTTGTTCATCAGTCCGCGGAAGATCTGTTCGAGCACAAACGCGTTCTCGACGAACTTCCGGTCCGTCTCGAGTTTCACACCGGGATCTTCCAGATACTTGGCAGCTCGCTGTTTCGCGGTCTGCATGGCCACATCGTCGCCCCGTGCCTGCTGGATCAACTTGCCCAGCTCGTCGTAGCTGATTTCCTGGATGTCCAGCTTGAAGCGGTCGCGTGCCAGACCCGGCGCCTGTGGACAGGCCCATCCGCTGGCGCCGCCGACGGCCAGGACCTTGGCGCCCTGGGTGTTCTTCAATCCGCACAGCGAGCGAAGCCGCCAGGTGAGTTCATCCAGGCAGTCCACGACCACATCCCCGTTGTCCACGCCCTTCACCGCGAGGAAATCGGTGTGCTGATGCAGATATCGCGGGCTGACGATCTCGTACCAGAGCGAAACGGGACCCGAGCGATGCCGCAGGAAGATGATCATCGGCTTGCCGATCTTCATCACCGCGTCGAAAATCTCCTGCGGTCCCCCGGCGCCGTAAACGAGAATCACATCGGCCGAGGCCAGGTCCTTTGCCTGCTCAACTTCGACCGGACTTCGCACCGGCAGCGGCGGCAGGAAGGTCACGGGGAAATCCGCCCCGCCACGCACCTTTTCCAGTTCCTGCTGGATGTTGGCGACTTCCTTGTCCGCTTCTTCCTGGGTCTGAATTCCGCCCCAGCTCCGCCAGCTCCACTGTTCGCGGCGCTTGGGAATCTCGTACATGAATACCGGTTTGACGACCAGCGGCGTCCGAGTCGGCAGCGGCGCTTCGGCTTCCGCGGCCGCAACCGAGTGCCAGGTCAGGCCCGTCATGGCCATCCCGCCCAGAGCATTCAAGGCAAGAAAATCCCGGCGCGGCATCCCCGATGCGCCTCGATCACCACAGCAGCGGCATCGTGTTTGATTCAAAGAGAAGCCGGATTCCTCGGGACGCGACATAGGAGTCTCCTTCTGGGAAAGTCTTGCGGCAGCACCAATCGATGCATCTACACCATAACTCAGATAGATAAACTCGGACAAACAAAGTCGGCTCGAACAGGCAAACCCGCACAAATACAAAGTTGCACGGATACTCGACTGTGTTTGTCCAATTATCTGCGCCGCCAGCGATTTCTCAAGACTTGGTCCCGATCATCACCGGGCCCGCCGCGATCTATCGGCGAGAACTTCGCCGCTGGCTCTCACGCATCGCGCGCTGGGATTCCTGCAGCCAGGCCTTGAACGCCATGTCGCGATACTTGTTGAACTGCTTCTGTTTTGAAGCCGCCCGCTTGCGGGCATCGGCCAGCATCGCATCGCGATTTCGCGCAAGCTCCATGACAAAGTCGGTAAATTCGGGCAGCGTCGTCCTGCCGTCCTCGTCGCGGTCCGGAGTGCTCTGCAACACGAGCGACACCACCTCCGCGCTCATGTTCTCGCCCGCGGGGAACGAGCGCAGCGCATCCCGCTCGAGCACCCCCCGCAGGATGCGGCGTGCTTCGCGCAGCTCCCGCTCGTCCAGATAACCTCGCCCCGCTCGATCGGCGTGCCGAAAGACCTTCAAAGCAAGCCCCTTTTCAGTCATCGGTTCGTCCGCCGCCGCATGATTCAGGCCCGTCGCCACCAGCCACCATGCGGCCGCCAGCACCGCATGTCCCGCCATCCCCGGGCTCCAGCGGCGCAAGGACCTCTTCCCCAAATCGCTCATGCCGGATGTCTCCATTCAAAATCGGCCCAGCGGGCGGTCACCATTTCTTCCGTGCGACGGCCCTGCAATACTTATGAGCGTAAAATCGTGCCGCGCCCCATCAGAAAAGGAGCGTTGCAAAGTGAAAAAAACAGGGTTTGAAGAAATGTGGCCGGGAATCACCCTCGCACTGATCATCGCCGCGCAGACACTCGTCGCCGCGCAGACACTCGTCTCCGCACAGGCCATTTCCGCCGCGGAACCCGCCGCCGACGTCGGTACTCCGCCGCCCTCGCCGCTGCGGTTCATCGACACGTCAATCGAGAACGCGTCGCCCGCCTGGTGGGAAGTGGCCGGCGACGGCACCATACGAATTCACCTCACCTACGATCACGAACGATCGTCGCCCAATCGGGCCAACGGGCACTGGCTGTTTCGCGTAGACGCAGAACCCGGCACCGACCTCGTGCTGAGCCTCGGACCGTTCGGCAACATCTGGAACGGAAGACCGGCCGGCCCCGTACCCGAAGCGACGATTTCGTTCATCTCCGACGACGGCGAGACATGGCGGGTCATCAAAGCGGAACCCGACGAGCCTTCCCGGCTGAAACTCCGCGTCCACATGAACGGACCGTCGCTCTACGTTGCGCGGCTCGAACCTTACACCGTCTCGCGACTGGAACAGTTCAAGTCTCACATCGTTTTCAGTTCGATGGCCGCAACCGAATCCATCGGAAAGACCGCCGACGGACGAGACCTGGACTTGATCGTAATCGGTCAGCGCGACGCGCCCCACCGCGTCTTCATACGGGCAAGGGCCCATGCGTGGGAGCCCGGCGGAAACTGGGTGGTCGAAGGGCTCGTGCGCCGTTTGCTCCGCGACGATGAACCGGCCCGCAAGTGCCTCGCGAGTTACTGCCTTTTCGTCGTGCCGATGGCCAACAAGGACGGCGTCGCGCGGGGCAGGACCCGCTTCAACATGAAGGGCAGAGACCTCAATCGCAACTGGGATCAGCCCGCCGATCCGGCCACGGCCCCTGAAAACGCCGCGATCGAGGCTTGGCTCGATTCCCTGAGAAAAGCGAACCGATTGCCCGACCTTGCCATCGATTTCCACAACGATGCCGACGGAAAGCTCCATGTCGGCGTTCCCGAAATCGACGACGGCACGAAGGCCGCCTACCTTCGGAACATGAAACGTCTGGAAACGCTGCTCCGCGAGAAGACCTGGTTCACCGAGGGGAGCACGAGCAGCAGTTTCCGCAATCCGGGGACCATCGGCGAAGGACTTCTCGCCCGCTACGGCATTCACGCCTTCATCCACGAACTGAATGCCAACTGGATCGGCGGCCTGAATGACTACCCGAGTTCAAAGCACTGGCAAACCTATGGCGAACAGTTTGCGGACGTCCTCCTGGCATATTTCGAGGAACAATGACGCGCACTGCCTCGATTCGTACGGCGGATGGCTTCGTCCGCGATTGTCCGGGTCGAGTCCGGGCAAATCCGCGCCCTCTCTCCCTCCGGGCCCCAGACTTCATCCCTGGCGTTTAAGACACAGACGCAACTCGGAAGCCAGATGATCGACGTGCGGTTCGTGAACCATCGACAGATGGTTGCCGCTGACGACGTGCAGTCGTACGTCGTCGCAGAACTGGCTCCACTCGCTGAATGGATTGAACCGGTCCTTGACCATCTTCTCCTCCGCCTGGAAGACATCGATGACGCCGTCGTAACGGGCCGGACGATAGTTCAACACGGCCATCATGTTGGTTACGAAGAGGCGGAAGATGCGCAGGGCCAGTTTGTCGTCGGCGTTTTCCGGAACAAGCCGGGCGACCGCGCTGCGCACGCGAAAGTCGGCGATCTGTTCAGCCGCCGGTTGCCGGATCAGATCGAGCGCTCCGGGACCGCCCGACGGGAACATGGCCGTGAGCACAGCGCACGAGTACAGCACGCCGCTGTCGATGACAGCCAGCGTCGGCACTTCTTCGTTGTCGGCTCGCAGCCTTTGAGCCATCTCGTATGCGACGACTCCGCCCACCGACCATCCGCCCAGGGCGTAGGGACCGTGCGGATGACTGCGCCGGATCGCCGCCACGTATCGTTCGGCCATCTCGGCCACCGTCGTGATCGGCTCGCACATCCCGTCCAGTCCCGGCGCCTGCAGGCCATAAAACGGCTGTTCGGGCCCAAGGTGCTGCGAGAGCCTCAGGTAGCACAGCACATTGCCGCCGCCCGGGTGCACGCAGAAGAACGGTACGCCATCCCCCTTCGGCTGAATGGCAACCAGCGGAGACCACGATTCGGGAGTATTGCCCTGCCGCAGCGCGGCCGCCAGTTTCTCGATCGTTCTCGATTGCAGAATGCCGCTCGAGGGCAACTCGTATCCGGTCTCACCGGCAATACGGGCCAGGAGCGACATGGCGATGATCGAATCGCCGCCCAGTTCGAAGAAATCCTCGTTGATCCCGATCGGACGCTGGTCGAGCAATTCCTCCCAGATACGAACGAGTTGAAACTCCAGGGCGTCGCGCGGCGTAATTTTGTCCGGTGATCCGGCGTTCTGCATCTTCTATCTCCTCCGCCGCAGAATTGCTGCGGGGTTGCATCTCTCATCCCCAAACGACCCGGCAAACGGCCCAGGACAGCCCGACCCCGAAGCCGGCGAGCACCAGCGTCTGGCCGGGCTGAATCCGCCCCGACTGCACGTACGCATCGATAGCCAGCGGAATCGAAGCCGCCACCGTATTTCCGACCGTTTCGAGATGATACACCATCTTGGCGGCCGGAATCCGGCTGAAGTTCGCCAGGTTTTCCAGCATGAACTTGTTGGCTTGATGGTAAACATACCAATCGACCTGCGCCGGCGTCAGAGCCGATCGTTCGAGCAGTTGATTTATCGCCCGGGGCACGGAGTTCAGGGCAAACGAAAAAATCGCCTGCCCGTCCATGAACAGGTGCTCGCGAGTACGCACGCACGCGTTGGCATCCACCTCTTCCACCGCGGTCGTGGCGTCGCGCGGCGACCGGAAGCCGCCGCTCGGCACAATCAAGCTGCTCGAACCGCTGCCGTCGGTCCCCACGACGAACTCCCCGATTTCCCCGCACCCGCTGTCGGCAGGGCCGATCAGCGTGGCCGCTGCGGCATCGCCGAACAGCGCGCGAACCGTTCGGTCTTTCGGGTGAACGAGCTTTGAATACGTGTCGGTCGTGATGAACAACACGTTTCGGGCCGACCCCGACACGACCAGCGATTTGGCCAACTGCAGCCCCGCAACGTAGCCGCTGCAACCATGGTTGAAATCGAAAGCGCCGATGTGGCGGCCGAGCTTCAGCCGGGCCTGCAAAAGAGCCGCGTTGCTCGGAAGCAGATAGTCGGGCGTCTGGGTGCTGACGATCAGGTAGTCGATTTGATCGATGGGAACGAGGCCTCGTTCGAGCAATTGAGTGGCCGCGCGAAAGCCCAAATCGGCAGACGTTTCACCTTCGGCTGCGATGTGTCGAGCAGAAATACCGGTCTTGCCGGCAATCCGTCCCAGGTCCCATTCGGGATTCAGCCGCGCCAGTTCCTCGTTCGTTTCAACGCGATCGGGCAGACAGCAGCCGATACCGACAATCCGTGCACGCATGAAATTACCAACTCTTGAAAGGATCAAAGGCCCATCGATCGCAACAGAAACCAGTCCATGACCGGCGAGGGAAGCCTCGCAGATGCCCACACGGCAAGCCTGGCTCGCCAGCCGACCGCATAACGTGTCCTCGGACGGCGGGCCAGCAATGCGTGATTCACCGCGCGGACCACTGCGGAAACAGGCAATGCGGAACGCCGAATGCGTCCCGACGCGGCGCGGATCCGCATCAACGGCTCGCGGTAAAGCGGCTCGTCCGCGGCCGGTCCGGATTCACATTGCGCCGGCGAATCCGCGTTCGGCCGCTTGCGCATCAGGCTCGCAATCTCTCGCTCGAACTTATCCCAGATGACGGTGCCCACCGAGTCGGGCTCGACGATACTTACGGCAATCTTCCAGTCGCGCAACTCCATGCGGAGCGAATCAGCCATGGCTTCGAGCGCATGTTTCGAGGCGGCATACGCGCCGCAGAACGGAGGCGCGACGCGGCCGCTGATCGAGCCCATCAGCACAATGCGCCCGACAGCCCGGCGAATCAGCGGCAGCATGGTGCGGGTCACGCAGTGCGTTCCGACGATGTTTACTTCAAACTGTCGCCGCACGGAGTCGGTCGACAACAATTCCCAGGGGCCGGGCACGAGGACTCCGGCGTTATTGACCAGCCCGTCCAGACCGCGCCTCCCGACGGCCTCGTCCAGCGCGGCGTAAGCGGAGCGCACTGACGCCTCGTCGGAAACATCGAATTCAAGGGGCTCAATCCGCCCCTCCGACGCGCGCCGCAGACGTTCGGCGTCTTCACTTTTCCGCACTCCGGCGAACACGCGGATCCCCCGACCGGCCAAATCCAGCGCGCAGGCCTGCCCGAGTCCGGACGAGCAGCCCGTGATTAGAACAGCAGCTTGATCGCCGGAGGTGAGTGACATGGGATGCGGCCCTTTGCCGATGCCGAAAGAAAAAGGGAGCTTACCTCAGCCGCCGCCTCCGGCCGAGCCATGATAGCCGTATTTCTCGAAGAAATCCCCCCACCGCTGAGCAACCAGCCGCTGCTCCCTCTCGGGCAGCACGTACTGATTCGTCTGGTAGCCGGCGGTTCCCGCCATGCGCTGCTCGATCCGTGGCCGCACCGGCGCGAAATCGCCCAGATCCAGCTGCCGATAGACGCTTTCCATCACAGTCAGCGGGTCGGCGATGAGATCCTCATAGCGCAGCTCGCAGAACCGACCCGGGCCGATGCTCTTCACGTCCTCGTCGAACACCTCGTACATTCGCGTGAAAGTCGTCAGGACGTGCTCCTCCAATCCCGCGAATCGCGGAACCTGCAGCCCCTGATACCGATACATGCGGCGCCACGTGTGCATGGTGGAAGCGAACACTTCGTACGGGTTTCTTACGATATGCACGAAGCGGGCGCGGGGAAACATCGACTGGAGCGTTCGGACGCGGCAGGTGTGATAAGGCGACTTGAGCACGAGGCGTTTCCCGTCCCGCAGCGTCAGCGCCTTGAGAAACCACGAAAGGGTCTGTTTCCAGCGATCCAGGTCCGCCGGCGGCACGTCGCGCAGATCCGCATAGGTCGGGTCGGCCAGCGGCCGGTTGGGAAACAGGATCAGGAAGTACGGCGAACGCGCGCCAAGGCAACACAGCGCCCACTCGTCCTCCTGCGGGTTGCTCCAGCCCACGCCCATGTTGTCCATCGGCCGGTGCCGCGGCAGAAAGAAGCCGATAAGCGGCTTGAGAAACCGTTCCGTGAGCAGGAAATGGTTGGGTGCAAAACACGAATAAGTGTCGGCAAATCCGTGCTGCGGATCGCAGGCGAGCAACTCGTGCAACAGGGTGGTGCCGGAACGCCAATGCCCCAGCACGAACACGGGATCGTCCACTAGTTCGGTCCGCTCGATCCTCCGCCCGAAGACGCCTCGCTGCAGCAACCCCAGGCTCGAATTGAAGAGGCTCATGGTCGTAATAGACACGGCCATGGCAATTCGAATCGGCGATATCGCGAAGTGATTACGAGCTAATTCGCGCATCCACCCGCCGAAGCGAACCCCGCTCCACGCCCGCAGATGCCACGGTCGATCGGGCGCGCCCGTCAGTTTCGATTGTGGCGCGTCTGCGGCTTGAGCCGCCTCATCCATAATTCAATGCCCAATGAAGAGACTATTCCGATAGAACTCCGACGAAGCGGCTATTGTGGCGAAACCGTACGGAAAGTGTCAACGAGTCGAAAGCCGCCGGCGAAGGGCTCTGGATTGAACCCGAGGAAGAAACTCGGATGCCCGATGCCCGATGCCGGTTTGGAATTGACTTGCCTCCGGACTCCGGACTCCAGACTCCCGACTCCCGACCATCTCCCCCAAGTACCCAAGAAAAGACATTCCGCCGCACGAGTCCCCCATTTAGTCTCGTGCGGCGGAATCGACGACACCGCGTGCTCTGTTCCGCGCGGTGTCCACTCTCGTTGCGTTCTCGCACTTCGCTCTCTCGCCGCGTCCTCACGCCGCGTGCGTGTGTTGGAGCATATCCCTGAGCTTCAAACGGGCACGGTGCAATCGCGAACGCACCACACCCACCGGAATTCCAAGCATCCTCGCGATCGTCTTGTAGTGGTACCCCTCGATTTCCCGCAGCAGCAGTACGTCGCGGTAGTGCGGCTGCAGCCGTTCCAGAGCGATGTGCAGTTCTTCGCTTCGTTCCTGGCGGAGCAGTTCTTCGTCGGGCGAGGACGAATGGTCGTCCGGATAGTACGAATCGCCCGTGGAGCAGGCGTCCCACGACAGGGCGCGCCGCGTCTTGCGCTGGTGCGAAATGGCCAGGTTCATCGCGATGCGGTACAACCACGTGAGCAGGCTGCTCTGACCGCGGAACCGGGAAAGGTGCAGGTACCCGTTGATGAACGCGTCTTGAACGACGTCGTCCGCATCCATCGGGCACGCGACAACCTTGCGAACTGCCGCCAGCAGACGATCGTGGTAACGGTTGACGATCAGCTCGAACGACTCAGACTGGCCCTGCAGCACATCCTGGATGATGTCGGCATCGGTTTTCATCATGGCGATCATGGTCACATCCCTCCCGCAGATGGATCCCCGGGAGCTCAGCTCGTGGTCCCGCATGGGCCTGTCTTCGACTGACTCCACACACTACGCGTCAGCCGCGAGCAAACCCCGCAGAACTTTCTTGGAAAAGAAGACCGGATGCCGGATGCCGGTAGTCGGTAGTCGTAAGTATGCTCGGCTTCCTCCGGACTCCAGACTCCGGACTCCGGACTCCTTCGTACAAGTTCCCTCGAGGAAAGAAGATGCGGCGGTTATTTGCACCGCGGGGATTCCGGGTAGAATGGGGCCATGGAATCCTCCAAGGCGAAATCCGGCAAGACCATGCAGTTGCTGCGCGACGTGGTTCGCGGCAACCCCGGGAGCGTCGACGCATTGATGACGGAACTGTATGGCGAATTGAGAACACTCGCCCAACATTACCTTGCTTCAGAGTCGCCCGGACACACCCTGCAGGCGACCGCGCTGGTGAACGAGGCCTACATCCGGCTGATCGACCAGTCGCAGGTGGAGTGGCAGGGACGGTCACATTTTTTTGCGGTCGGCGCTCAGGCCATGCGCCGGATTCTCGTCGATCACGCGCGCCGCAAAGGCCGGATCAAACGGGGAAAGGGCTGCGAGAGAGTCGATCTCGACACGCTGAGGATCGTCTCGCCGCAACGCAGCGACGATGTCCTGGCCATCGACGAAGCGATCTGCGAACTTGAAGAGCGCGATCCGCGTCAGGCCCAGATCGTCGAAATGCGGTTCTTTGGCGGGATGACGGTGGAAGAGGTCGCCGAAGCGCTGGGTATCTCGCGGCGCACAGTGGAATCCGAGTGGACAATCATCCGGGCGTGGTTGAGACGCCGGTTGGGCGACGAGACAGAATCGTGACGCGCGACGATTACGACCAGGCGAAAGACTTATTCCTGGCGGCGGTCCAGTTGAGCCCGTCGCAGCGGACCGAGTACGTCGCACAAGCCTGCGCCGGGAATGAGGCGCTGAGGCGAGAGGTCGAATCGCTGCTGGCCTTTCACGACACCGAGACGATCCTGCCGGAAAGAAACACCAGCAGCTCTACGAAAACGGTCACCGACCTGTCATTCCATTCGTTCACCACGGCGGCGTCCCCTTCGTTCCTGCACCTCAGAGCCTCGAGGATCATCGGCGACATTTACTCGCGACTGTTCGGCAACCGCGCCCGGCGGGTCATGGCGATTCTGCTCGCCTGCGCGTTCCTGATCGGCGTCGAGGCGGTGGTCTATCAATTCGTGCAGCGGAGCATTCAGCAGAACATCCGGGGGGATTTCACCACGCTGCTGGCCGCCGATGTCAAGGCTCTGAGCGTCTGGTTCCGTTTGCACGAGGCGACCGCCCAGGCAACTGCGGCGGACCCTGCCGTGCAAAGCGACAGTCAAAAACTGCTGGCGCTCGCCCGCTCGGCCGATAACCCGACGGCCGCGATCCTCTCTTCGCCCGACCTGCGGCAGTTGCGGGAAGAAATGCAACCGCTGCTGGCGGCGTACGACTATCAGGGCTTCGTGATCATTGATACCAACCGGCGCATTGTCGCCGCCAGCGAAGACTCGCTGATCGGCACCGACGCGCTGATGACCCGGGCCCTCCGGTCCGACAAGGGTCCGCTGTCGTTCGAGCGGCCGTTTGTAACGCTTCCATTCGGCAGCAGCATACCCCTTCGCGACAAAGACGGACAGGAACGCGCCGGGGTGCCGACGATGTTCGCCGTGGCGCCTTTGTACGACCAGCACGACGAACCGGTCGCGGCATTGTGCCTGCGGATTCGTCCGCAACATGAATTCACGCAGATACTGAACGTGGCCAACGCGGGCAAAACGGGCGAGACGTTCGCCTTCGATCGACAGGGCCGCCTGTTGTCCGAGAGCCGGTTCGACGAACAGCTGAAGGATATCGGGCTTCTGGTCGACCAGCCGCACTCCAACTCGATACTGCAACTCGAACTGCGCGATCCCGGCGCGGATCTGACGAAGGGGCGCAGGCCGACGCAGCGGAGAGCAGACATGCCGTTCATGGAGTCCGTCGCGGAAGCCATCGCAGGTCGCAGCGGCCTGGACGTGTCGGGACACCGGGACTATCGCGGCGTTCTCGTGGTCGGTGCCTGGACGTGGTTGGAAGACCTGCAGTTCGGAGTCGCCACGAAGCAGGATGCGAGCGAAGCGTTCGCGCCGCTGCGATATCTGCATTGGCTGAATGCCGGAGTGATGCTGGTCCTGACGCTTTCCCTGGCAACCACTCTCTACTCGGCTTTCTTCTCGGCTCGGCTGGGCAACCAGCTTAGTTCACTCCGGCAGGTCGGTCCCTACCGGCTCGAAACGCTGATCGGCGAGGGCGGGATGGGACAGGTCTATCTGGCTCATCACGACCTCTTGAGACGTCCCACCGCCGTGAAACTGCTGAAGCCGGGCAGAACAACGGCGCGCGACATTGCGCGTTTCGACCGGGAGGTTCAGTCGGCCAGTCGACTGACGTGTCCTCACACAATCGAAATCTATGACTTCGGCCGCACGGATGAAGGCCAGTTCTTTTGCGCCATGGAGTACCTCCCCGGCGTGACGCTCGAAGGACTGCTCCGGCAGGACGGCCCCGTTCCCGTTCCGCGAACGCTGCACATCCTGAGGCAGGTCTGCCGGTCGCTGAACGAAGCCCATCGGAAAGGCGTGATCCACCGCGATATCAAACCTCAGAACATCATGCTCTGTGAACGCGGCGGCGAATACGACTTCGTGAAGGTTCTGGACTTCGGACTGGCCAAGAACTACCGCGACACCACGGTGGACCAGATCACCAAAGACATGCGGATCGTGGGCACGCCGCTGTTTATCGCGCCGGAAATCCTGCTGGGGAGAGGCGAGCCCAACCCGCTGGTGGACATCTACTCGTTCGGAGTGGTCGCCTACAATCTGCTGACGGGCCGCGACCCTTATTTCGGCGAATCCCTGAATGAACTGATCCACGATGTCCTTCACCGCGAACTTCCCAGCCCGTCGCAGACAGGCCGCATGCTGATCCCGGCCAAACTCGACGAGTTGATCACGCGCTGCCTGTCCAAGAACCCCGACAGGCGACCGCAAAGCATGGAAGAGATCCTGACCGCGCTGGAAGACGATATGGATCTAGCCCGCTGGACTCAGGCCGATGCACGCACCTGGTGGGATGCGCATGAACTTTCGGCCACCATTGCCATTGGCTGATTCGCAATGAGCAGGGAAGAGGCCAGGGATTTGCACGAATCAAGACGGATGAGCAGCACAAACCGCAACGGCAGATCTCGCTCCCGGGAGAAGCGAAAATGACCAGCCCGATTCCTGCATTACTCGGCCTGATCGCGGCAATCGTGCTGTCGGGCACCGGCGTTTCGGCCGAATCGCCCGCCGCCATCAGGGTGCTTTACGACAACGTCGCCCGCGACAAGCAATGCGAAGCGGATTGGGGCTTCGCCTGCCTCGTTACGGGGCGGGAAAAGACGATCCTCTTCGATTCCGGCGCGCGAGGCGATTTGCTTCTGGCCAATTTTGAGAAGATGCAAATGCGCCCCGCAGACGTGCAGTTGGTCGTGATCTCGCACAATCACGCCGACCACACGGGCGGGCTTCTGCCGCTGCTCGAAGCCAATAAGAACACGGCGGTCTACCTGCCCGCTTCCACTCCCGAGACCCTTCGGGCAAATGTCCGCCCCAATGCCGCGGGTGTGACTGAGGTGAGCCAGCCCATCGAGATCTGCAAAGGCGTATCCGTGCTGGGGCCGATGGGCCGCGAGATCATCGAGCAGTCCCTCGTCATCGAGACGAAGAACGGTCTCGTGATTGTCACGGGCTGCTCGCACCCCGGACTTATCGAGATCGCCGAAAAGGCAAAGGCACAGTTCAAGCGCAACATCCAGATGATCGTCGGCGGCACGCATCTGCTGCAGCATTCGGACGAAGCACTGCAGGGAATCATCGACGACCTGAAGCGTCTTGAAGTCCGAAAGATCGGCGCAACTCACTGCTCTGGCGACAAGGCAATCGCCCGGATGAGAGCCGCCTTCGGAGAGAACTTCGTTGAAATGGGAGTCGGCCGGGTCATCGAAATCGGCGAATAACCCGCTCAGCAAGGAAGAGGCCAGGGATTTGCACGGATTGACGCGGATGACGGCAGGCTCACGTGCCGCACACGAAATCGAGTCCGGACTCAGGACAAAGTCGATCATCCATCCGGCTGCCGGCTACCGGCATCGCTTGTAGCGATTCCCTGTGTGGATTATTTTTACTCACACGATAAACCGGCAGAGATTCAAGTACTTTACTTTTTCCGGAGAACACAACGATGCAACTCGATCGACGCACGGTACTGGTCAGCGGCGCGGCATTGGCGGGCGGGGCTCTGTTGGACAATGATGCGAGAGCCGCCGAGGTTGCCTCCACGGAGCTGCCCAAGGGCGCAGTGATTCTCGTCGCCACCGTCAAAGCCAAAGCGGGCCAGGAAAAGGCGGTGAAGGAAGCCCTGCAAGGGCTGCTCGAACCCACCCGAAAAGAAGCCGGCTGCATCGCCTACCTGCTGCATCAGGCTGCCGATGACCCGACGCAGTTCATGTTCTACGAGCAGTGGGCCAGCAAGGAGACCCTGGACGCACACAGCAAATCGGCGCACCTGCAGGCGCTGGGTCCCAAGATCAAGGACAAGACCGAAGGCGCGCCCGCTATGGTCTTCTACCAGATGGTGAAGTAGCTCCGGCGCGTCCGGCGTTGTTGGTCCGATTCGAAGAAACAGCCGAAGTGGACTGTCCGGGTGCTGCTCGCTGAACTCTGGAGACAATCCGGTGAACAACGACCGTTGCCCGTTCTCGGCTGCCGCCTAGAATGATATTGTGTGCGGAGCGAGAGGGTGGAAACGCCGATTTCGACGGCGAGTCGAAGCAGGCGTTCGCCTGCGAAGATGCTCCGACTCGGGCCGCACACATGATAGATAAGAAGCCCGCCTCGCTTTGAGACGGGCTTCGCTGTTTCTTGGGACGATGATCGAAGGCTTCTCTTGAAACGTGTTTGAATAATCCAGTTCACCCGCCCGCATTGCGAGGGTCGCACGCGAAAGCGACCGGGGAGGGTCAGTTCCTCCTCTCCGGGCAAGCGGCGCCGACTCTCCCCAAGAGGAGAGTGAATTTCAGAACACCTCTTCGTCGAGATGCTGCGATCTCCAGATCCCTGTGGGACGGATTGCCTCGTCCCACCGCGGCTTTCCTTCTCACGTTCTCGAGACGGACAGACCGCGTCATCGGGATCTACTTCGCCCTTACCAGCCAGAATCGATCGACCCACACGGCCTTCACGTTGTCCGGGTTGTTTTCCGGGGCGGCCCACAGATAGACTTCGCCGTGGAGTTTCGTGGTGCCCAGTTTGTAGACGTGGTACTGACCGTCGGCAATCTGAGCGCTGGTGCAACTCACCTGGCCAAGTCCGACTTTGTTCTTCACATCATAGATTCCGGCCGAAAAAGCACCGCCTGCGTCGCCCGACTTCTCGACTCGAACGGCTGCGTACACATCGTAGGTGGCCTCGGCGTCCAACGCTTTGCCCTGCAACATCTGCTGGACGGCCCATTCGTGGTGGTTGGCGGGCATCCTGGCGGCGACTTTGTCGGATGCCAGGTCGTCCTTTTCGGTCGACGCCCAGTTGTTCTGCGAAGAAATGCCGAAGGTCGCATCCTGCAGATCAATCCACTGGTCGCGGGCCAGTGTCTCGCAGCCTGGCGCCGGCGGCGAACTCGTGCGGCCCATTCCGATTGTGCGCCGCTCGAAATCGGCCAGCGGGCCTCCCTCCGAGATTTGCGATACGCCGATGATCTTAGCAAGATCAAGGAACTTCTTGCAGTTCTCGACGTAATCCGCCGGCCCCGGCCAAGCGAGCTTTTCGCGAGCCGCCTGATCCTGCAGTTCATACCAGCGATTCGCCCAGACGTAACGCAGGGGCATACGGGCAACCTGGACCCGCTCGAGCACTTCGGGGTTGCCCTTGGCCGCTTCCTCGGCCCGGTCAAACAGCTTCTCGGACCGGCCGAGAATCGCCATGTTCAGGAAGGCGGCCGTGACCGGACTGTAACAGGTGAGATAAGTCTTCTTCGCTTCGGCTTCGTCATGGATCAGCTTGATGTACTCGAGCATCGGCGCGGCCGCCGCCCCGTAATAACCCTCCACGAACTCCTTCACCAGCGCCTGGTCGTCGAGTTGCGGATTCCAGAGCGATTTGGCCAGAACCCAGGCCCGCAATTCCGCGAACTCGGCGCCGAGCGACGAGTATCCGCCCTGCTCGAAAATGCCCTTTACGCCGTTCTCTACAAAGAAGCGGATGTTGGGACCAAGCACACGGAGGTTCGGATGGGGCTGAATGTAGTGAGCGAAGTTCGTTGTGTAGTCCCAGATATACATGCGTTTGCAGATCGCCGACCAGCCGCGGATATCGTCGGCGAATTTCTTGTTGCTCGGCGCTGTCAGCGGATGAGCGAAATCGCATTCAATGCTGCACAGACGGACGATCACATTCGGCAGCGGCTTGACGTGCCGCGGCGGCTTCCTCGTGTACTGATACGCGAGCGTGTCGATCGCCACATTCGGAAACTGCCTGCCGACCTCCGCCGCCACGTAATTGACCAGATGCAACAGCGGTCCCGACGGTGAACCTTCTTCGTCTTCCAGCTTCTTGCAGTTCGCACAGAGGCAGTGATTATCGCAATCGTTCTGCGAGACCGAGATGATCTGGACGTTGGGGTTCTCGCGCAGATAGGCCAGCACGTTGGCGGTGATCAGCTTCTTGACATCCTCGTTGGTCACACAGACCTGGGCGTATCCGTCGAGGCGTTTTCCGTTGACTTCGCTGAAGTACTCCGGATGTTCCTTGAAATACTTGTCGGGCGGGACCAGCCCCGCGAACGTGTGCACAAAAAACGGTCCGCCGTAACTGATCTTGCCGCCATGCTTGGCTTCCAGGCGTTCCGAATTGCCATTGGATTTGTTGCGAGCCGACCAGTCGCCGTCAAACGCATCCGCCCAGAACGTCTCGCGGTATTCCAGCGGCGGAACGTAACGCACATGCTGCTCGGGCACGGCAAGATCCGGCTTATTTGGAATCGTGCTGGCCTTGGAAGACCACCAGTGGCAGCCGACAGCGTCTTCGAGAAACGAGTAGACGGCATAAAGAGTCCCGCGTGGACGATCGCCTGCCAGAACCAGGTTCTTTCCGACCGTTTCGATCACAATCCCATCGGGCTTCAGGTCGCCCAGGCTGACACTCGGAGCAACCCTACCTGCAACCTGCCCCGGTCCGACGACCAACAGCGGTCCCGCCGGCGTTTCGGCCGTAGACTTGATTGGAAACTCTGCGCCCGTGACCTGCTTCAAGAAACCGGCCAGTTCCTCGGCCGCATGCTTTTCAGCCGGGATCGCCGCAGGATCCACGACGATGACGTAGTTCGCTTTTCCTCCGGCAGCCAGTTCCATCGAAGCCGCTCGGCCCGTCGAAACCAGCATCGGCGAAAACACCCAGATCGCCAATAACGCGAGAAACAGGAATCGTTGGTGTCGAATCATCAGGGCGTGAACCTCCGTAAGCAAAGGCAGGTTTTCGCACAGGCAGGAGACCGCAGGACTGCCGGAACCGATTCGGCCGAATCCGGCAATCGAGTCATAGCCGATGCGAGGCGGGATACGACTCATCGGTGGAAGACGCAGCCTACTTCCGCGAACCTCGCGTTTCAATCAGGGAGACTGGAGGCTGGAGTCCGGAGTCTGGAGTCTGGAGTCTGGAGTCTGGAGGAAGACAAACATACATTCGACTACCGACTACCACCCCTACAGCCTACCGGGATCCGGCATCGCTCATGGCCCCCGCTCATCGCAAGTCTTGCGACTCCGGTGGCGATATGCTGCAATGCTCCGCGACAGCAGCCCCGTGCGGACAATCACACACGCGATTATCAGCATCCGCTCGGATCGCGATGCAACGCAAAGTGAGCGAGCATGATTACACCGATCTCCGGTCGCGTCCGTCTCTTCGTCCTCTTGGCCGCTGTTGGCGGACTGCTGTTCGATGGCGTGGAGCTTGGCCTGATGCCGGTGGCTTCACTCTCGGTTTCTCGGGCTCTGCTCGGCACGGGCTTCACGCCGACGATCGGCGGCGACTGGTTCGCGCGATTCACCGCGGCATTGATGCTCGGCTCGGCGATTGGAGGCATCGTTCTAGGGAATCTCGGCGATGTGGTCGGTCGGACGAAGGCCCTCGGCGTGAGCATTCTGTTTTATTCCGCGTTTGCCGGATTGGGAGCCTTGGTGCGCACGCAGGAGCAGATGCTCGTGCTGCGTTTCCTCGTGGGGCTTGGCGTCGGAGGCGTTTGGCCGAACGCCGTGGCGCTGGCCGCCGAATGCTGGCCGGACAAGTCGCGGCCCGTCGTGGCCGGGTTGATGGGAGCTTCGCTGAACGGCGGCATACTGATGCTCTCGCAGATAGTGCGTTTCTGGCACGTCACGCCGGAGTCGTGGCGTTGGATTTTCCATCTGGCCGCCGCCCCCGCGTTATTGGGCATCGCCGTGTTGCTCTGGTTGCCCGAATCGCCGCGCTGGCTGGCCGGTCGAAGTTCGGCACGGAGTCCCTCCGCCCCGGTGCGTGAACTTCTCCGCCCGCCCCTGCTGCGATTGACCATTGTCGGAATCCTGCTCGGTTCGATCCCCATGCTCGGTGCATGGGCGGCCAGCAAATGGATGATCCCCTGGGCGGACAAAGTCGCGGGCGAGAGCGAGGCGGGCTACAAAGGGATCGCCCAGGGTTGGTGGGCTTTCGGCGCAGTGCTGGGAAGTTACTTCGGCGCGCAGATCGCCGCCTGGCTCGGCCGCCGGAGGGCTTACGCGATGATCAGTATCTGCGCCACGCTGCTCACACTGATCCTGTTCCTCGGCACGGCGCCGCTGCGGCCGTCGTTTCTGCCCATCGTCTTCGCACAGGGATTTGTCGCTACGCTTTTCTTCGGCTGGCTGCCGCTGTACCTGCCTGAACTGTTTCCCACGCGAGTACGCGCGGCGGGCAGCGGCATTGCCTACAATGTCGGCCGTTTCGCCACGGCCATCGGCGTGTTCGCCGCGGGATCGCTGTTCGCGGCTGTCGGCGGGTCGTATCCCGCCGTCGGTGCGAGTTGCGGCATGATCTACGCGCTGGGCGCGATCGCCGTCTGGTGGGCTCCCGATACGTCGGGCAGACATCTCGACGACTGATGATTCTCGTGACCATCAAACTGAGATCAGCGGAAATGACCGTGAAATCAATATCCGTGCTGCTCGCAGCGATCTGTGGCGTTCTTGGTTCCGCCAGCGCTGCCGAGCAGTTATCGGCGGCGGCAGCGCCGAATTCGACGGCCGCGACGTGGAAGTTGCTCTTTTCAGGCAGCGAAGACACGCTGGATATTTGGGGTCTGCTGGATTACGGCGTAACCCCCGTGCGTCGAATTCGCGAGGCAGAGGCGACTCCTTTCTCGATCATTGCCTGCTTCCCTGCGGGGGACGGCATGTGGGACGTATTCGGCCAGCAGATGGACGAGGTCAGCCGCGGCGACGAACCGTTCAACCGGATCATGCAATGGAGGCTGCTCCGCGCTCGGACTCGCGACGGAATCCACTTCGAGGGGCTGCAGACCGTGTATCAACCCGCGCCCGCGACGTGGACGGACCATGCGGCAATGGCCTACAACCCGGACGCGAAAGAGTACCTCGTGCTGAAGCTCAAAGTGGACAATTCCGGATTTGCATACACGGCGATATTCAGTTCCGACGGAACGAACTGGCAGCAACATCCGGGCAACCCGCTCTTCTACGACGGCGATTCGATGAGCATGTTCTGGAGCCCTGTTCTGCATCGGTTTGTGTGCGTCAACAAGACCCTGCAACCGTATCGCAAACACATTCTCGACCACGGCGGATCGACTCCCTCGCTCGGCGACGAAACGCTGCGCGACCGTCGCGTGCTGATGATGAGGTCAAGCCCCGACGGTCGGCATTGGGAGCCTGCCGCTTCGATGCCCGATGTCTGGAACCGAAACGGCCGCAAGGGCGCCGTGCCGAATGAGTTGCTGACGACGCCGGACGCCAGTGACCCGCCGGACCTGGAGTTCTACAGCGGAAACGCCTTCTGGTATTACGACCGGGCCTACATGACGGTGCTGAACTACGCAGCCAGCCCGCTGGCTCCCCGCAAACACGGCCCGCAACTCGACAACGAATGGTGGACAAGCCGGGATGGCTTGCACTGGGAACGCCCCGCAAGAGGCATCAATGCGCTGGAGGTATTCCCGCAGATCCCGCGACTCGAATCGAGTCCGCTGGTGGTCGACGGAACGATTCTCTTCCCGCGGGGAAACCTGCAGCTCGGACTGCCGCAGGACCGCATCAGCTATGTTGCCTCGCGGGCCAACGGCGAATTCTCGACAAAACCCTTCACGATGCCGTCGGCCGACCTTCAGTTGAACGCGGCGATTCCCTCGCCCGATCGCCTGTTTGCGAAAGACCAGGCCTATGTGATGGTCGCTGCGCTCGATGAAAACGGGAAGGTGATACCCGGCTTCGAGGCGGACAAATGCGTGATTCGCAACGAAGACCGAATCGATATTCCGCTGAAATGGGGCGAAGCATCAGCCCCGCAACTCGTTTCGAGAAAAGTTCAGCTTCGGTTCTTTCTGCGCAGTGCGAACATCTATGCCATCACCACCAGAACAAAACCATAACGTCCGCGGCCGGCGCGCGACGCCATCGAATGCCGATCGAACAGTTCGACGTTTATCGCGGCGCGGGTTCCTGCGGGGCGCGGCCGCCGCGTCGACCGTTGCATTGACGGGAATGCGGCTTCACGCCGAAACCGGACCGGTGCCTGTGATTCGCGAAGTACGACCGCTGTCGATTCGCGGTGTGAATTACTATCCGGCGCTCACGCCGTGGAGCGGTTTCTGGACAAAGACCCCGCCCGAAGTGATTGCGGCGGATATGGCGCTGACCGCATCGCTAAATGCCAACACGATTCGGACATTTCTGGATTTTTCCCAGCACACGCACGCCGCCGGACTCACCATGCCGGATGGTCAGGTAGCGGATTCATATTTCGCCAAGGTCGATTTGCTGCTGGCCGCAGGCTGGAAACATGGGATTCGCGTCATATTGTGCTTCTCGCTCGAGCAAGCGACCGGAGCCGGCCAGGCGGGTCGGTCGATATGGAAACGGTTCATGCGCGGGTTCGCACAGCGTTATGCCGACGACGGGCGCGTGCTGATGTGGGACTTGAGCAACGAACCCGACGGCCGAGAGTGGACGCCGGCAGTGGAACAGTATCTCCGCGAGGCAATGCCGTTCATCAAGACCGTGGACGATCGCCACTTGACGACCGTGGGGCTCGCCTGGCGCATCGACCTGCTGGAGAAGGCCGGACTGCCTGATGTGCTGCAATACCACGAATACGCCCCCAAAGCGGAGTTATTTGCCAACGGAGCGGAGCGAGTGGGTCGCACGATTGCCACTCAGCGCAGGTCGGGCGGAACGAGGCCCGTGCTGATCGGCGAGTTCGGGATGTCCACCGCGCGCGATCCGCAACACGGCGCCGGCACCGCGTGGCAGGACCGTCTGCCTCCGGCCCCCGGGACCGAAGCGGATCAGGCGAAGCTGTATGAAATTGTCCTCCAAGCCGCGGAAACGCAGCGAGCCGCGGGTGCACTGGCGTGGTGCCTGCACAGTTATCCGACGCAGGAAGCGGGCTTCCTCACCCCGCCGGAAAGCATGTTCGGGCTGGTCCGCCACGACGGTTCGCTCAAACCCGCGGCCCTCGTGATGCGGAACGCTTTTCGACGATGGGCCGCCTCGCCGTAAGCCGGAAGAACGCGCTGCGATTGTCGTCCGACGTGATTCACTGTCGCACATCGTCTGGCAAGTTGGCAGCGTTGCCGGGAATCCGATTCGCCCCCTTCAGGAGACGTGGCAATGAAGGAAGACAAGTCGAACCGCAGAGAGTTCCTGTGCCAGGCAGCAGCGGGCACTCTCGCCGCGTCGGCGCTGGCGGGAGGTGCGTCGGCCACTGAGTTCTCGCCGACAGCGGACCGCGTTCTGCGATGCCCAGCGAACTACTACCAGCAGTTCGATGCCGACTATCAGCGCGAAGTACCCGCCGAAGGCTACGGCGGTTGGCAGCGGGCCGAGATCGAGTTGGACCTCGACCATACCGCCTGGGTTTCGATGCACGCCTGGGACACGGGTTCTCGGGAGGAATTCCCCGGATGGTATCGGGCGGTGGAATACCTGCCGCGTGCCGAAGAGATCTGCCGCAACGTCTACCCGCGCCTGATGAGCGCCGTGCGCAGCCGAGGCGCCACGCTGTTTCATGTCGTGGGCGGAGGAAACTACTACCAGTCGCTGCCTGGCTACAAGCGAGCGGTCGCGATTGCGGGTCCGCCGCCTGCAGCCCCCGAATCCGTAGTTTCCGACCCAAGCCTGCAGAAACTTCAGGCACTGCGCAATCAGCGGGTCTTCGTTGGTCCCCGGAACGAGGCCGACGTTCAGCGAGGCTTTGCCAGACTCGATTTTCCCCCCGAGGCGCGCCCCGCCGGCGACGAAGGCGTGGCGGAAAACGGCCATCAGCTTCTGGCACTATGCAAACATCACGGCGTCAACCACCTGATCTACTTCGGTTTCGCCATCAACTGGTGTCTGCTTATGTCGCCCGGCGGAATGATGGACATGAGCCGGCACGGCGTGATGTGCTCGGCAATCCGTCAGGCTACTACGGCCGTCGAGAACCGGGACAGCGCCCGGCAGCAGTGGGCCAAGGAACTTGCGCTGTGGCGAATCGCCCTGGCCTGGGGATTCGTATTCGACGTCGATGATCTCGTCGCGACGATGAAAACCGCGTGAACTGCGCAGCCTTACTGCTGCTGGCGCATCTTCTTTACGTCCTCGCGCACCAGCGAGTCGTGAGCGTAAAGCATGGCTGCTCTCAACTCTTCAACCCACTGCTTCCCGTCCCAATATTGCATGAAATCGCCGTCGTTCGGGCGTTTCCGCACGATGACGAAGCGGGGAGTCATCCGGCCGATAACGTGTATTTTAACTTGGTATGTGTCCATGAGCTTGAGTATCGATCATTC
>CAIPEB010000204.1 GCA_903863885.1 uncultured Planctomycetaceae bacterium
AACGCTTCATCCAATATCGCATTGAACACGAGACCGCTCGTTTATACCCATATCGCGAAATGCTCAACCAGCGCGAATGGGCCTTGGCGATATAGCGGACGACCGGTTGCGCCCGTCGCTGACAATCCGCTGAAGTTCCTCGGCCAGAGTCGACACGTCGGTGCGCTGGGTTGAGCAGCTAACCGAGGTCTATCAGCAATTTGTGTGAAGCGAGGATTTTCCAGACGCGGATTGATTCAAGCTCGGGCAATCGCGACTCGCAGGTGAGCAACTGTTACACGCCACACTTTGCTCGCGCGCGAATAAAACGCATGTGTCTCCAGCCAGTCTGCCGCGGAAAACCCTTCAGCGTTGGTGAACCGCGCAAAGATTGCGCACTCTCTCCTTGACCATTCCGACGGCCTTGCTTCGCCTGTTCGGGTAATGGATTTCACGAAGGAACCGCGGCCTCACGTGTCGATGTATGGCTCAGTGAATTCCGCAATACCCGGCGCATAATTCCGCCGCGCGGCGTCGGGCGTCAGCGCCAACGAGACAATGAAACATATTAGCAATTAACTCTCTTCCCTTCGAAGGGCGACTCTGTTATTGATCTTCACTCAACGCTTAACCCCAGGAGCCGGCGATTATGAAATGGACTTCGCTTTCGCTGTCAGTCCTTGCCTTGGTGATGTTCGTCATTGCTTTCGGAAATCACCTCCGGGCACAGGATGTTGAACCAAAGGTTCAGGCCCCGATTGACGTAACACGGGTTGTCGAGTCATCGGCACCAGGAGACGGAACCCGGCCGTGGGCACACGAGGGGCCGACAGGGCAGCAGATCGGTGCGAATTTGAATTCGCAGCGCCGTTTGCACGCGCCGGAGGATCAGATGCCGGCCTCCAACTCGATTTCTGGCAATGGTCCGGTGACATCGAAACCGGCGAAAAACACCAGTTGGTGGCAGAAGATGAACCCGTTCGGCAGAGGCGCCGGTGAAACGGCCGCAACCACAACGGCACCGGCGGCCAGACGCGGATTCACGCTTGGGACTTCCGGCGGCAACGCGAAGCGCGCGTCCGCGCTCAACGCGGGTGAACATCCGTCCGCACAAGCCAGTCAGAACACGCACCGGCCTTCGTGGGCTGGCGGAACACCGCGATCACTCCATTCGCAGCAACCGCACCAGGACGCCGGCCGTGTCATGACCGGCTCCCGGTCTAATCCCGGCCATGGCCAGAATCGCTAGGAATTCCTGTTGCGGATCACGAATCGTTCTCTCCGGTCAGCAGACTTCGTTCTGGTCCTGTGGCTGTTGCCTGCCACTGGGCTCGTGGGTGTCGCGCAGGAATTCTCGCCGTCCTTTCCGAACTCGGCAAACAGTACCACCAGTCTGCTGCCGGAGCGTTCCGCAACCGGGTTCCGTCTAGATGAAACGCCGCAGTCGGATTCGTCGACGCTCAGTTTCGGTCAGAGAATTGCGCAGTTGGCCAGCGGCCGCTCACAGATAGAGGGCGGCTACTCGCTGCTGTACGACAAGGTGGATGGAGAAGCGAGACTTCAACACGCCTTTCCAGACATGTTGCTGCGATTCGGCCTGACGGACCGTCTGGAACTGCGACTCGGTTGGCCGGGTTACGTATCCAGCGATTTCGACTCGCCTGTCTTCGATGACGAATCGAGCGCGGTCTTGAATCCGAATGTCGGTCTGGCTTACGATCTCTGGTCTCAGCACGGACTGATACCGCGGACGGCCGTACTCGCAGCGGTTCCTGTCACGCTCGAAGGCAGTCCCTTTGCGTTGAACAGTCTTCAGCCGCTGACGGAGGTCATGTACGGCTGGGATATCAGCGACCGCACGGCGATCACTGGTCGAACGGGGTTCGCGCTGTTTGACGTGGCAGGCGACCGCTTCACGCAATTACAGCAGACATGCAGCCTGGACGTCCTTCTGACGGAGCGACTGGGAACCTTCGTCTCGTGGGAAATGCTGGTTGACCACGGTTCAGCCAACGACGCGATTCAACACATGGGCAGCGGCGGCCTGTCGTTCCAGCTGACGGAGAATCTGTCGGTAAGCTGGCGCGCCGGCGTCGGACTGAACAGCGACGCACCCGACTTCGTCAACGACGTCCGCTTCGCCTATCGATTCTGATCCGGAGGGACGCCGCATTCGGGTTTGAGGCGTCCCTCTCCTTGGATGCCGACAGACTATCTCGCCGGACTGTTGCCGCCGGCGGGCTGTCCGTACCGATTCCCGTTTCGGTGCATCTGACCGGTGCCCATCGCCTGCCCAGCGGCAATCGCTGCGCCGCAGGATCCATCGCGCAGGCGTTTGTGCTGCAAGATGCCGCCTTGACCGGTCGTGCCAGGCTGAGTCTCCGAGGCGTTTGCCTGGCCTGCGTTCATACCGTTTCCCATGCCGCCGCTGCTCGATGCCATTGGCCCCAGCTGCATGCCATTGCGGTGCCGATGCATCATCTGCTGCCCCGTGCAGGTCTGTGCGGCAGTCCCGGATTGGTTCGAACCGAATCCCCCTCCCCGGCCTTGTCTGCCGCCTCGTCCGCCCTGAGCCAATGCATCTGTCGAACCCAAAGCCACCGCAAGCCCCACAATCGAAATGCCAATAAAGCGTTTCATCGCATCTTTCCTTTGCCTGCTGCGTGTTGAAATCACTCCTCCGCTCGCGCTAACAGCAGTGCAAGCCTTATGCCGCTTGCAGATCGAGGCCACTGGATCGAGTTTGCGGCGCGCGCAAGTCCAATTCAACTGCGGCGTTAACCGTCAGGACGTTTGTTTTTCGCGCAAAGTCCCGCGACCAACGGGAGCGGTTAGTTACTCGGTGCGGCAGCACAGCTTTGGTTGGCGGTTCTACCGCCCTGTGCATTTCTTGCGCACTGATCTCGTTGGGCAGCCTCCCCTTTTTCACGCTGAGCTGCGTCTGCTTTCGTTGTCGCGATGAATTGCAGCATGAGCAGCCGATGCCCTGACGACCGGCGACTGCCAGGGACACGCCGCAGGATTCCGGCGGACCAGCAGCTGCCCGATGCAGGCCAGGCCCTTCCGAGCGTCGAGCTGCGGGTCATTTGGCACGTTAGTTGCTTTGCTCTCCACCATCGCCAATACGCGAAAGATGTCTTCGCCCCCAGCCGCACGTCGCGGTTGCGGGGGCAGCTTCGCTCAACGCAACACCGGGGAATATGCCGTGAATACCAGCCAGCCAGCCGAGTGCCAAGATTCTCGCGTCTGCGAAAACGCCCAAACCGCTGGAGCGCCGCGCGGGCGGTTTCGCTTCCGCACGCGGGCATTTGCCTCACTGTTGCTGACTCTGGGCAGCTGCGCTATGGTCGTGTCCGGCGTTATGCTGTTCCTGACGCCGCGCGGCCGCATGGCGAACTGGACCGACTGGAAACTGCTGGGACTGGGCAAAGAGCAATGGGCCGCAGTCCACGTCAATTTGAGCCTGCTGTGCGTGACCATCGCTCTGCTGCATCTCGTTCTGAATTGGAAGGTGCTCATGAGCTACCTGCGCCGCAAGACGACGGGCGGCCTGCTGATGGTCAAGGAAATCGGATTAGCCACCCTGGTCTGCGCGGGATTCCTGCTCGGCAGCATTTACGACGTTCCGCCGTTCAGTTCCATCATGGCATTGAATATGCGTGTCAAGGACTACTGGGAAGGCCGGACGAACGAGGCGCCGGTGCCGCACGGCGAGCAGATGACGCTGGCTCGCTTCAGTACTTATGTGGGACTGACGCCGGAACAGATCAGCAATGCGCTGGCGGCGGAGGGCTTCAACGTATCCGACAGCAGCCTCACGGTCCGACAGATCGCGGAACAGAAACAAATGACGCCCAGCGCGCTGTTCGATGCGGTGCGCAAACACTATCCCGATATGGTCATCAGCGGGGGCTTCGGCGGTGGATTGGGAGTCGGCCGAGGCATGGGACGAGGTCGCGGCGGGCAAGGCGGCGGCCAAGGCGGTGCTTCGGAACAGAAACCGGAAGGCTGCTCCAAGACGATCGCCGGCAATGCGTCCAAGGAACCAGACGGCAATCTGGCATCAGCTTCATGCGGCGCAGAGGGGGCAAAACAATCTACAGTTGCTGAAGCAGAGCATCGTCCCGGTTCTGGACAAGGTATGGGTATGGGAAAAGGTATGGGTATGGGACGCGGCATGGGACGCGGTATGGGCATGGGCATGGGGCGAGGGATGGGAGGAGGTTTCGGATCGGGGCAAGGTGCCGGGAGCGAGAGCAGCAAGCCACACGCATCGGGCGACGCGCCTGCCCGATGAACAGTCCGAAGCGAATCGAAATGCGCGAGACACGATGCCCGGATACAAAACGCTCTGATGTCACGCCGCACATTGACGCGTTGCAGTTGTCGTCTGTTTTTCAGTTCTCGACGTACTAATGGAACAGGAGGATCGCATGAACAAGCTGATTCAGTTAAGTCTGTTTTGCGGGCTGCTGGCAACTCTGGCCGTTTCAACAGCACACGCTCAGCAGCGGAGCACGAAGAAGACTCCGTCGCCCGTCCTTACGCAGGCGGAGGCCGATTGGCTAACGCTGCTCCGCACCGACGAGAAACTGGCCCGCGACACATATCTGACGCTTTACCAGATGTACAAGCAGCCGATCTTCGCGAACATCGCCAAGTCCGAACAGAAGCACATGGACTCGGTCAAGACGCTGCTTGACCGGTACAAACTGCCCGATCCAGTTGCCGGAATGGGAGTCGGCCAATTTCCCGAGGGCACCATTCAGGGATACGATTTTCGGGCAACTTACGAAGCTCTTGTCTCCGAGGGAGCACAGTCGCTGTCCGATGCGTACGCAGTGGGCGTCTTCATCGAGGAGTTCGACATCGAACATCTGACAGATGCGTTGCTGGTGGTACTGAAGTTGGACATCAAGACCGTTTTTCAGAATCTCCGCGACGGTTCGTTCAGCCATCTGGCGGCTTTCAAATCCAAACTGTGATCCGGAGAAGTCCGCAGCGGGAGGATGGTATCGTCCCGCTCTGCAAGTCAGAGTCACTCGGGCGGTCGATTCAAGTCTCGCGATCGACCGGTCCGAGACTCCGACAGGATTGGGCTGCGGCATCGCGTGAGGATCCTGTTCGGTTCCTCGTTTTATTCGCCCGCCATCTAGCTGATGATGGCGGATGAAAACGGCTGATTTCACGATGCCGCTGCTATTTCGCATAATTGGAGTGAGTTGCAGTGACAGCAGGGGTTGACCAGCAACTCGAAGTTGAAATCGCTGCTCGGTCAGTGGATCGTATTCGGCCGCGGCACGCCTGGGGAACGACGCATCGACTGGATGAATAGGCCCAGCACGAGCGTCTTGCATGACGCGTGAATCGCGTAGCGCGGCGTTGCCTTCTGCAGGGGCGAGCGACCCGAGGCTGCGGCTCCTCGATTACGAGAGCATACTTCGTCAGTTTCCGGACTCAGGGAATTCAAACTCGAATCGCCGGCCGACATGGCAGGTCGTGCACCTGCCCGGAAACGCACTCCACAGAGCGGCTGTCGCCGTCTTGCCAGTGCAGTGGGCTGGGGCGAGCAGGGGTATGTCCAGGGTCCTGATTTCGGCGATGGTGCGGGCGAGCCGTTCCGGCGCGGCTTCGATCAGGTGCATTCCCCCCAGAACCGCATGGATCGGCGCATTGTGGGTCAGATTTCGCACGTATCGCAGAGTATTGACGACACCAGAATGCGCACAACCAAGCAGGACTACGAGACCGTCTCGGGTCTCGAAGAATACCGCCTGGTCATCGACCAGCGGGTCGGCCCGCGAGCAGTCGGCATCCTGGAAAAACGGGCCACCCGTATCCTCGAAGTCCGTCGATCTCGGAATCGGTCCCGTCACCGTTAATCGCTCGAGCACCTTCGTGGGAGCGGTCGTCGCGATAGCCGGCGCACCGCTCGCAGCGATGGCGAGCCGCGATATCGAGGGCATGCCGATCTCCCGGGGGGAGCTCCCCTGTTGACGTGCGAACTTGGGCTCCGCTGCCGCCGGATGCAAATAAAGAGCTGCCCGTGGCGAGCGCAGAACAATGCCCAGACCGCCGCTGTGGTCAAAGTGGCCGTGGCTTAGAATGACCGCATCGGCCTGTCGCAGCGGGACACTCAGCTCTTGAGCGTTGTGGGCCAGTACCCGGCCCTGTCCCGTGTCAAACAAGACTCGCTGCTCATCCCACTCGAGCCAGTAAGCCAAGCCGTGCTCGCCCAGCAACTGCGCGCCCTGCGCCGTATTCTCCACGACGACTGTCACTCGCATTGTGGATGTCATGCTGCCCGCACTGTACCTTTCATACTCCGAACTGCTGTCGACCCTGCTGTGCCTCGGCCTGAGCAGAAATTGCGGAATCGCCTTCACTGGCCTGCCGCGATCTGCTCTTCTACTGCGTCCGCACGTCGCGTGCCAGGGGTAAGGCCTCCGATGCGTTGCGAAGGGCACGCCGCTTGCTGGATTATGTCCATAGCTTGGAATCGTTCGGGAAAAGGAGGCAAAGGTGTTTCAAAAACTGCGGTGCGAATTCGGAGTGCTCTGGGTGATGTTGGCATCGACTGTCGCTGCGGCCGACTGGGGGCACTTGCGGGGGCGTTTTGTCTTCGACGGCGAGCCGCCTGTTCGGAAACCTGTGCTCATCACCGCGGACAAAGAGTTTTGCGGAAACAAGGACCTTCTGGAAGAGGAAGTCGTGGTCAAACCGGACAGCAAAGGCCTGGCCAACGTGGCCGTCTGGATTTATCGGGCTCGCGGCGAAGCTCCATTGCCCGTGCATGCCTCGTACGCCGAAACCGCCAAGGCAGAGGTCTGCCTGGACGCCGATGGCTGTCGCTTCAACCCGCACGTCGGCCTGCTGCGAACGGCTCAGACACTGTGGATCCGCAACCGAAACCCCATCGGGGACAGCGCCAAGATCGACACGCTGCAGAACCCGCCTATCAATATCACTTTGCCGGTGGGTTCGGAGGTACGCCACAGCTTCTCGACCGTGGAACGGATGCCGGTGCGAGTCAGCTGCAGTCTGCACCCTTGGGAGTGCGGCTGGCTGATTGTCCGAGACGATCCGTACATGGGGGTCTCGGATGAGGACGGCAGGTTTCAGATCAAAGACTTGCCTGTCGGGAAATGGACGTTTCAGGTCTGGCATGAAAAGGCAGGCTACGTCACGCAAGTGAAGACTCGGGAAAAGGCTTCCACATGGCCACGCGGGCGAGTCGAGTTGTCGATCAAGACGGGCGACAATGATCTCGGTGAAATCCTGCTGTCCGCCGAACTCTTCGCGAAGTAGGCCCGCAAACGTGTGCCGCCGCACGCATGAAGTGGCCGGATTGAAGCTCCGCGCACGCCGCCCCCCGTTAACTCGACCGTCTCGCCGGTTTCGTGGGACGGGGGAGTTCTTTTTCACTGCCTTCTGCGATCCGAGATTTCGGGCATTGCCGGGTCCGGCTTCTACGCCTTCGGGCCCTGGCAACCCCCGCACCCTGGCAGGACATACCGGTCGTCATCAAGCGTGCCGCGGCAAAAGGCACGCAAGACGTCGTCGGCATCGCCACAGATGCGGGGAATCACCGTGATTCCACTGGCCAACAGCATCATCTCCAGCGTTTTCGAAATGGCTCCGCAGATCAGCGTCTCGACTCCGAGGGAAATCAGCCGCGAAGTACGCGCCGCTGCACCTTCCTCCTTCACGGGGACTTCCGCCCGAGCCCTTTCCACGCCGGCTTCCAGTTCGACGATTAAGCATCGTCCCGCCACGTCGAAGACCGGCGACACCCGGGATTGCCAGATGGGGATTGCGAGCTTCATGCGATGCCAGTTCTCCACGGGCCCGGTCCATTTCTACCTGACACGATCCGCCTCCGCTTGTATGAGGCCTTCCGAGAATTCCGCACGCATGAACGACGCTCATCGGCGTCGAGCTTTTCCGTCTCTTTGGAGGATCCGGACGCCTGGAATGTCCGTTTAATGCCAGCCCGATCAAAGGCACTGGCGAGCGTCTCAACGTTGCGCGATCCGCTCGTGCACAGGTTTGAAGGTCAGGGTCACTGCATCACCCGCATTGACATGGACAACTTGAGTATCGCGCAAGAGCTGACCATCGCGTTCCACCACCACCTCGAAACGGAACGTATATTGACGATCGGTGAGCAACCCTTGGGAGAAGTAACGCCGGTGAGTGCCTGACGACTGCGTCAACAGACCGTTGATGTACACGCGGGCTTCCGCCGGCACGGTTGCCATCAGGACGGCGCGGTCGAGGGCCGTTGGCCCCGTGCTCTTCCTGATTCTGGCCTGCCCGTCGGCGGTGGTATCCGACATCGGTGCCACGGTGTGAGCCTTTGCTGTTGCGGTCGAGATTGCGATGCCGGGACCATGCGAGGGATCGTGGCCGGTGTCTTGTGGATGCAGCACCGATGCAACAACTGTCGTAGAGTGCTGCTGGCCGCCTGTGGTGGCCTTTGGCGTCGCAGTACCTGGTATGGCTCGCTCAACGGATTGCACAGGGGTGCAGCAGGGATTTTGGATTACGCAGCACCCGGGATAGCAACTCCAATAGCAGCCCCAGCAGGGGTCGCAGCACCAGGTCGCAGGTCCGGGATAGTACACGTACGACGGGCAGCAATCCCACGACCACATCCGATAATGCCACCAACCTGCGTACGCAGACGCGGCCGATTGAGACAACCCGGTGTAACTCAGAAACACAAGCAACACGAACATCTTCACCCTGCGGCTCAACATCTCAGTGCTCCCCCGTTCATTACAAAACAAAACGGACACAGTGACGTTCGCTGCCTCCAGCAAGTGTCGCGCCAAATCACGTTCGGTTGGAACCTTTGATTCACCCGGTTTCTTGGAAAACAACAGGGGAAACACCACTGTCGGGAGAGCTTGCAGAACGGTGCCAACGGGGTTGTGACACGACCTGAATGTTGGGTTCAGTCGCCGCGTGCACCTGCTGCCGACGCAATGTTCGAGTCCATCAGGGCGCTGGATCGCGTTCGGACGCCTTGCAAATTGCAGGTTTTCTCTTATCGTTTCGCGCATCCTGCAACAGCCGCCCTCGTGCACTGGGGCGATTTTCGAGCGATTGCAGGCTGGTCAACGCGTGGCGCGGAACTTGCTGTAAACGACTTGCTCGAAAACACGCAGCCGGACCAATGGTCTCGGAAACAGATTTCCTTGCCGGATAGAGAAGAATCAACTTTTACAACTGCACGCGACTCAGGAGGACAAGTCGATGAAAATAGCTCTGCCGTCTCGCGACTCGAACGTTGATCAGCACTTCGGTAACTGCCAGTGCTTCACCATTCTTGGCATCGATGACCGGAAGAACATTGTTTCGGAAGAGGTGCTGACTCCGCCGCCCGGCTGCGGATGCAAATCAAACATCGTCCCGCAACTGGCCCGGATGGGCGTCTCCGTAATGCTGGCCGGGAACATGGGGGGCGGCGCTGTAAACGTCCTGGCCAGTCATGGAATCCAAGTTGTCCGAGGCTGCGCGGGCAATATTCGCGAAGTGGCCCAGGCCTGGTTGGCGGGACGCGTGGACGATTCGGGAGCCAGTTGTCAGTCCCACCACGAAGGTGCGTGTCACGACCATTCGTAAGTGTCGTTGAATGCCGCTGCGGTTTCCGCCCCCCCCGAGTCGCCCGATGCACAATCGGCCTGATCAGCACTTCATTCTGAAGTGTCGGCTCTGGCCGAGGAACTTCATTGGATTGTCATAGACAACCTGGCGGATGAGCGATTCCGCGTGACCGCGGTGGCGCATGACGGACATGAAATGTGGAACGGCCAGTGGGTCGGATGGCCCCCAATCGGCCGACGAGTTCACCAGGATTCGTTCGGGGCCGTACAGCTCGACCATGTCCGCGGCGCGTTCCGGCGTGGCCTTGGTCGTCGGGTACAGTGTAATTCCCGCCCAGTACCCTTCGTCGAGCGCCAGGCGAATGGTGTGTTCTTCGCAATGATCAATGCAGACCCGGCTGCGGACGATCCGGCTGTCGGCTCGCAGCAGATCGAGGATCATCCTCGTCCCCCGGTACTTGTCTGCCAGATGCGGTGTGTGAAACAGCAGCTGCTCGTTGCGTTGTGCGGCCAGTTCAATCAGCGTCAGCAGCGTGAGCACTTCGTTCCTGGTGTTCTTGTGTAAACCGACTTCGCCGATTCCCAGCACGCCGGGACGATCCAGGAATTCCGGCAGCAAGCTGATCACCTCCCTGGCAAAGCTCACATTCTCCGCTTCCTTGGCATTGATGCCCATCCAGGCATAGTATTGCATTCCATAGTTGGCGGTCCGCTTTGGTTCCCACTCCGTCAATTGCCGGAAATAGTCGTAGAAACTGCGAGGGTCGCTGCGGTCATACCCCATCCAGAACGCCGGTTCGGCGACAAGCATGCAGCCGGCGCGAGCCATGGCTTGCAGGTCGTCCGTTGTACGTGATGCGATGTGAATATGGGGGTCGACGAACTGCATGAGGCGGGCTCCTATACGCCGTAGATTCGGCGCCAGTCTTCGGAATAATTCAGCGATAACGCCAGTTGTGCCCGCTCGGCCCGATGGCCATTCGGACTGGCCAGGATCTCGATTACCTGCTGAATCTGGTGCCATCGCGGGTCGTCGGCGACGTCGCCTTCCGCGCGATCAAAACGGTCGATTGCTGCGGCAAGATCCAGAAATCGGCCGCGAATCGTCAAGAACTCGCGGTCCAGCATTTCCGTCATGGTTGTCTCAGTCATGGTCTCTCCGTCGTAACGCTTTGACTTCGTCGGATAATCTGCGGGAACAGCAGCAATCGACGTGCCGGCCGGACAGTCCGTGATTTGTCCTGCCGGTCAGGCTGCGACGATCGCGGCTCTCGACGATTCCCTTGCGCGACTCTTGCATGATGCCCGGGCCTCGCCGTTCAGTATGGCATTCTGCATGACCGCGCGGACGGAGATCTTGCTCGGCATGCAATGCGTTTCGCCGCACGCGGGAGTTCAATCCGCGGGTTGGTTACAGCGACTGAAAATCCACACGATGCTGCGCCGGGTCAATCGCGCGGGAATGCGCGCGGTCCGGCAGGTGCGGATCTGATCCTCCGGACTTGAGCATTTGGAGACTAGTTCTTCGCCGCTTTGGGAGAGGAGACTGTGATGCCCAAGGCTTTGAGCTTGCGGTGAAGGGTGCTGGGATCGATGCCCAGTTGCCTCGCTGCGATCGTCCTGTTTCCCCCGGATTTCCGTAACGCGTCGCGGATTGCGAGTTGCTCGATGGCTTGAAGGGTCATTCCGTTCACACCTGACAGCGAGTCGGAAGATGAAGAGCAACCGCGGAGGTGGGGCGGAAGGTGGGCCATTTGAACAAGGCCGCTCCGACATAAGACGAAGGCATGTTCGACAATGTTCTCCAACTCGCGAACATTGCCCGGAAAATCGTGTTCCATCAGCCTCGCGAGCACGTCGTCCGCGACGCCAAGCACGTCCTTGTTCTGCAGACGATTGAACTTGGCGACGAAATGCTCGATAAGCAAAGGAATGTCTTCGCGCCGCTCGCGCAATCGTGGCAGGGGCAGACGCACAACGTGAATGCGATAGAACAGATCGTCGCGGAATTTGCCCGCCTGCACGAGCTGTGGCAGATCCTGATTCGTGGCAGCCAGCACGCGGACGTCGATCGAAACGGGTTTCACTCCTCCCAGCGGTTCGAATACGCGTTCCTGCAGGACTCGAAGCAGTCGGGCCTGCATGGCCGGGGAGATGTCGCCGATTTCATCCAGGAATATCGTGCCGCCGTCGGCCAATGCAAACCGGCCGGGTTTGTCGCGGCGCGCGTCGGTGAAAGCGCCGGCTTCGTATCCGAACAACTCCGACTCCAACAGTGTGTCGGGCAGCGCTCCGCAATTCAACGCTACGAAAGGTTTGTGCTTTCGAGGGGAAAGCGCGTGGATGGCACGCGCTACCAATTCCTTTCCGGTGCCGCTTGCGCCTTCGATCAACACCGTGCTGTCGCTTTCCGCCAGCAGCGGCAACAGTTGGAATACCTGCCGCATGGCGTCGCTGCGGCCCACAATGTCGGCGAAGCTGTGTTGCCCGGCCAACTCCCGCCGCAGGTCCTCGACCAGACTCAGGTCGCGAAACGTCTCCACGCCGCCGAGCACGCGGCCGCGGCGGTCCTTGAAGGCAGCCGTGGAAATGCTGATCGGGATGCGTTGGCCCCTGGCCCCCAGGATATAAATGGCCTGATTCAGCACCACCCGCCCCGTGGTGAGGGTCTCCCGCAAGGCGCACGCAGCTTCGCAGATATTGGCGCGAAACACCTCGCAACAGGGCCGTCCGATGGCATCCTCGCGATCCACGCCCGTGATTCGCTCGGCCGCCTTATTGAACGAAGTGATCCGCCATTCCCGATCGACAGTGAACACACCGTCATTGATCGAATCCAAAATGACACTGTGGAAGTCGTCGGCGTTGGAACTGGCCATATGTCGCTGAACTTGAGTGTCGGTGGCGGAACGCCGCCCCCGGTCCTTGCATGTGGTTCACTCTTCCCAGCCGACGATTATATGCGCCGACAGCGACTTGCGCAGGCCGGAGACCCCGCGAACGATCGAAAATGCGGCTACATTCCTGCGTGTTTCTGCGTCTTGACCAGGGTCTGGTTCGATTCGGGACGAATGGAATTACAGGCAGTGCTGTTGGTCCAAAGAACCCGCAGCACGTCGGCCCGATCGATGGAGCCCAGGCCGAAGTGCGATGTGGCCCGGGTGACCAGTTGCCGCTGACATCCGGCCCCCGCTTTCAATTCCAGCAGACTCCCGATGCCGTACATGTTGACCGCCAGGTCTGGTGACTGGGTGGGATAAGGATCCGCATGCAGTCGGACATCCAGCCAATGGTTCCGGTTGCCCCCCTGGTTTTCGTACCACACCGGGTATCCCGATTCAATTGCCAGCAGATCCAGGTCTCCATCGCCATCCACATCGCCGACTTCGCAGGTCTCGACATGCGTCGGTGCATCGTTGAAAAGGCCAAGCACTTCGCTGAAGTGGCCATTGGGTCCGCCCCTGCAGACCGTAATGCCGTTCTTGCCCCAGCCAAGAACGTCCGGCCAGCCGTCATTGTCGTAGTCCCAACTCAACAGTCCGGTCACCGAACGCGCAGTCAGCTTGTTCGTGCGCAGGCTTTGAACCAGACTCGATTTCAGGACACGAGTTCGATCCAGCGAGACGCCGTTGTCACCTCCCGCGACGAGAGTCCACCCATGATTCCCGTCTGCACCGTCGAGACACAACGCCGATGTTCCAATCGCTCCGCCGTTTTCCGTGCAATGCGGCGACCAGCGAAATCGCCCATGCCGGAGGTTCGCCAGATACCCGATCGATCGTGAAGAGGGGCCTGACAACAGCACGTCGACATCTCCGTCGCAATTCCAGTCCACCGGCAGGATCGCCGTGGCATTCAGATCAGCAGGCGGTGGACTGCCGCGACCACTCAGATCTTCGAAAGTCAAACCGCCCCGATTGGACCATAGGGAGACTCCAGTCGCCGAGGACACAACCAGGTCGAGATTCCCGTCCTGATTCAGATCGACAACGGTCACTGCAAGAACGTTGCGCATGTGCTCCAGGGCGGCAGCCTGGGGAATTGCCTTCAACGAGCGTCCGCCTGCCGCCTGATCCAGCCTATGCTCCAGCACGAGGACGCCGTCCGGTCCGAACGCGACGATATCCATATCGGCGATCGGGCGATTCGAGTCCGGTCCGCTCGCCTGAGCGGAATCCACATCGCGATCGAGGTCCGCAGCGACAATTCCGCGCAGTTCCTCGGGTGAATCAAAGCGTGCGAGCTGTTTCCAGACGTGCTTTTCGCGTCCGAACACTTCGATCGCCCGCTCGTGGACCGCCATGACGTCCAAGCGGCCGTCGAGATCGAAGTCGACAACCTGCACGCCTCTCGTCGTGGTCACGCGGGGAAACTGCTGCTCCTCGGGCAGACGGACGAACTTCACGGGAACCGGCGTTTCCGTTGGCCCGAACATCTGCGAATCCACGGCAGGGTCGCCTGCAGCAAAATCGTGTCTGATGAATGCCAGCTCAGCCATGTCGGCCTGATCCTGGCGATCGATACGACGGCGGTCAATTCGAGTTGCATGTTCGGCAGCCATCACGTTCGTGATGGGGCGAACCCGCTGAAGCACCACGTTCCACTTCGCTTCGCCGTCCCGCGTTTGGTCGACAACGGCCGCAACGGCCTGATCGATCAGGCCTATCAGGTTCAGTCTCTGCCAGATCCGAGAGTCGCCAACGAGTGGCTCGACCGTGCGGCGAGTCTGCGCGAGTGTCTCGGCGATGCGGGGATCGTGGTCCGATACCTGTTGCAGCAATCGCTCTCGCAGGATTGCGAGATTGTCGGGCTGCAGATGGCAGGCCCGTCCCAGCGCTTCGCACGATCTCGCTTTCACTTGTTCGTCTTCCGTGAACTGCCCGGCCTGGAACATCTCGTACCAAACGATCGGATCATCAGGTTCCAATTCCACGGCGCGATTCAACTCGGCCAGCGATCGGCGCTCCTGTCGCAACAATCGGAATATCTTGGACGCCAGGATGTGACTTGCGGCCGAATCGCCCGCAACCAGCAACAGACGATTTGCGGCTCGCTCGGCCTGTAAAGCGGAACTGCGATAACCTTCGCTTCCGTCCTGTGCGCTCACGGCCGGTGATTTCAACAGCAGGATGTACCCCACAGCCAGATTCATCGCCACGGAGGATTCGGCCGGAAGTTCCGCGGCGAGTCGTTCCAGCCGGGCGATGCCGGCCTTGAACTCCCCGCTCTCCAATTCAGCAATTGCCTCGTTCTTACGCTGAATCAGCCGTACAACATCGTCGCGAGTCCGCGTCACGGCGGGCGGAGAAGGCGGCGTTTGAAGCGATTCGGCAGTCCTCGACTGCTCGCGACACGCGGGAAGAGCAGTCACGGCAAGCATGAAGGCGACGAAGTTCGCTCTGTATGGAACCGACAACATGAACATGCAATTCTTGATGGCGATCGGAGGACGGTTCGCCAGACCCCGCGAAGCAGATCCGTCGCTCGAAGAGGGCCAGGAGTCGAATATCGGCTTCGAGACCGATTCCCCGTTCCTGCAACCGCTGGTTCGGTACGGGATTGTCGCTCCAAGAGCAGTACGGCGGAAGGACGTTGTTGTTCTGCTCGCACCAGCGAATTGTACCAGCTTACGAATCGGTAGTCTTTTCTGTGGCACTAACAGTCAGAATGTGTGTTTTTCGGGCAAAGCCCAGCGACCAACGGGAGCGGGGTATTCACTCGGTGCGGCATCACCGCTTTGGCTGGCGGTCCAACCGTCCTGTGTAAATCCGAGTCGTCCACTCGGAATTTCGTTCGGTTAACGCCGCTGCATCAACGACAACTCGACCCATCCTGCCTCATCGGTGCTTTATCGATGCACGGTAACGTCAATCGGCAAATTCAATCAGCCGCTGTAACCGAACGACCCTCCGGCGCATCTGCTCAGGTAGGGACGGCTGTTGAGGTGAATGCCTGCACTGAAATCGAGGGAGCGACCATGGAAAAGCCGAATGCACTGGAGTTCTTTCGGGGCAAGGTTCGTTACAACTGCGCTCAGGCGGTATTGAAGGCCTACGCGCCGGTTACCGGCGCGGACGAATCGTGTCTGGAGCGGTTCGCCCAATTTGGCGGCGGACGGGCACCGGACGGCGAATGCGGTGCCGTTTTTGCGGCGAAGTCCCTTCTTGAAGACGCGGACGCACGAAAGGCGGTTGAGCGGGACTTTGTGACGCTCACAGGAACGATGAGATGCCGCGACATTCGAACGGGCCGGCGAGCCTCCTGCGAGCAATGCGTTCAAACGGCCGCCGACGCACTCTATTCGCAACTGTCGAAATCCATGCCGTTGCGGCGGCCTCTACTGTGCACCAACTGAGTGCTTGCCCTCGGATTGGACATCGTCGACGTTCCAGTGCAACTTCTCAGGAGCCAACGAATCC
>CAIPEB010000205.1 GCA_903863885.1 uncultured Planctomycetaceae bacterium
AGCCCGGTGGTGAGGGTGTATTGATGCGCCAGTTGAGCATTTTCGACGCCCCGGCGAGCCGGGACGCCAAAGCGGCCGGCATGGACAGGGCGGCGGCGAACGCGGTCGACATCCTGTCGCTTGCCCGTGGGGTGGCCCGAAGCCTCGCGACCGAGCGGCCGGACGGTATCACGGCCGACGACGTGGTGGAGCTGATGGTCCGGCTCGGCTACAGCGCGCACGCCCTGGGGAACGCGGCCGGGTCGCTGTTTCGGGGCCGGGAGTGGCGGTGGACTGGGGAGCGCCGAAAGTCGGCGCGGGTCCATGCGCACGCGAATGAACTCAAGGTCTGGAGGCTGGCGTGAGCAAAAAGACGATCTGGGTGGTCGCGCTGCCAGAGGCCGGCTGCTACGCCGGTAAGCAGGTCAAGCGGTTCAAGTCCGAGGTCGAGATCGAGCTGCTGGACGCATTTATGCTGTCTTGCTTCGGTCTAGCTGGTGAAGGCAGTCTAGCCGGCGAACTGAAACGTTTTCCAGTGGAGTCGTGCCGCTTTTTCAACGACATTCAGTCGATGGCGACCTGTGTGTTTAAGGCGTGCGAACGATACAACGCACAGCTGAATGTCGGCAACAAGCAGGAGGGATAGATGGCGTCGTACAACAAGGTGATTCTGATCGGCAACGTAACTCGCGAAGTCGAATTGAAGTACACCCAATCCGGCATGGCGGTGGTGGAGCTTGGGCTCGCGGTCAACGAGAAGCGGAAGGACGCGGCCGGCAACTGGGTCGACGATGTGGTGTTCGTCGACGTCACGTTATGGGGTCGGACTGCCGAGGTTGCTGGCGAGTACGTCCAGAAGGGAAGCCCGATCCTGATCGAGGGCCGGCTCAAGCTGGACCAGTGGACGAGCCAGAGCGGTGAGAAGCGGTCCAAACTCAAGGTCACGGGCGACAAGCTGGTGCTGCTCGGGACCAAGCCCAAGGACGGCCAATCCCAGCCCCAGGCTGCCCCGCAGACGAGCGCGCCAGCCTCCAGTGGGCAAACGGCCTACAACGACCAGCCGCCGCGTCAGGCGGCTTCTGAGGCTCCGTATGTGGATGACAACCTGCCGTTCTAGCGGAGGGCAGTCCGATGCGTTGGATTGTCAAACTCAGCGACGGGTGGTGGCTCGAACAGTGCCGCGGCGGTTACTCGCCGGCCACCACCGACATCCAGGCTAGGGCCGAACGGTTTTGGTCGCGTGAGAATGCCGATCTGGCGCTGCGGATCTGCCGGTGTTTCGCGCCGTACCCAGACGGGGCGGTCCAGGAGGTGCGGGACAAATGAGTTTCGCGGACTTCCTGTTCGGCTGGTTCCAGCCCTATCGACGATTCAGCGGCCGGTTCTGGTATCTGTGCCAAGTGGACGGGGTAGCGCCCTGGTATCCGGATCACCCGCACCCGGCGACGGAAGTGGTGCTTAGGCCGGAGGAGTTTTGAGATGGCTCGCAATTATCACTATCTGGATATCACCTGCCCGCGACTCCGGTCGATTGAGGAGCCATTCGACATAATCGCCAAAACCGCTCAGGCGTTCGACGGCAGCAGCGCGATGTCTGGCAATTTGATCTGCGTTGGTCGTCGGTCGCCGGTGTCGCAAAAACGGGCAGTTGAGTGCATGGCGACGTACTTCAGGAGAGAATTCGGATATGACTTTGTGCAATACAGCGCGGACGAAAGAACGAATGACGAAACCACGCTGGCGTGGCTGTGGGCCGATGGATTCAGCGGAGATTATTCAATCGTCGGCGGCTGCTGCTTTCGTTGGCGAGACTGGGATGATCTTCCGAGCGAGTGGGGTTTGCAGTGGATATGGCTGCATCCATACTTTCGCCGAAAGGGAATGTTGACCAGAAGCTGGGGCGTG
>CAIPEB010000206.1 GCA_903863885.1 uncultured Planctomycetaceae bacterium
ACTAGAGACGCATTGGGAAAAGACTTGGAATCAGCTTCGTCCGCGATACACATAGAAACTCCAAGGCCGAATACAAGGGTGACCGCCATTTTCACAATTGACATTGCTGTAATCACCTTATTTCTTTGGAGGTGGATATGTGTTCCACATCTGTTGAGCAAGGGCGTCTGTGATGTCGCCTACACTGCATCTCTTCATGACGCACGAACTCCAGACCGCATCCGCAAACGCTTCCGAGAAGCTCTTCCCGCTCGCTAGATTCGCTTCTATTTCCTTTTTCATTCGATCTGCACAACTCGTGTCTGCTTGGTTACGACAGCTTTGTAGGTGGTGAGTCAACTCGTGCTTTAGATGCGAAACGGCCGCAAATCCTTGTCCGTCGCAAACATGTATTGAGTTCCCCATGTGCCAAGCACCAGCGTCGCAGGGGCCACTGCCGCAGTCTTTGCAGTCCATAGCAGGGACAATACAGCCAGGGATACCCCTGATTTGGTCAAGCAACTTCTTGACATCCGGGTGATGCTGTGCATCTTCAATAGCCTTTTGGCACTTCGTGTCACAGGATGGCTTTAAGTCGCTCTCTTTACAGGGTTCTGCCTTCTTACCAGGTTTCGGCGGGTCTGGCTCTTTACAATTCGCAGTGCATTTAGTCCCATCTGGCAGCGTGACTGTAACCGGATGGTCTTTCAGCCCGAACGGATCAACTCGCACGAGTGGCGAGTCGCCAACATGCTCGTACAGGTTGATCCCGCCCTTATATCCTATCGAATCCCTGCTCCCAAACCTTCCCACCTCTACTGTGAGACTGCGATGCCGATAGTGATACAGCCCCGTTTCGGCGTCGCGTTCCCGACCCGTATACAGCACGACATTGGCATAGCCGGAGGCGTTGCGGGTGTTACTCCACGCGCCATCATACACGTTGACCCTGCCGTAGGCGTCGTACAGATAGCGCTCGACCGGATCCCCCGCCGTGTCCACGAGCGTGGTCACGTTGAAGTTGGCGTCGTTCAGATAATACAACCGCTCGTCGTCGCACGCGCCGTCGGCGTCCGTGTTCCCGTCCCGCAGCACGGCCGCGTCAACATACCGCGGCGACCAGACGTACTGGTACTTGGGCTGCAGATTCTCGGGTTGGTCGTTCTCGCCAGCGGTCTCGCGCGTCTCCAGCGTCTGCCAGGCGGAGTTGTAGTAATAGTGGAGGTAAGTGTCGACGCCGTTGGGCGAATCCGGCGCCTGGCTGTCCACGTGCCGCTTCACGCGGCGCTGCAGTCCGTCGAATTCGTAGACGCCGATCACCGTCTGCCCGTCCCGGGCCTCCACCAGCCGGTTCCAGGCGTCCCACTTCAGGCTTAGCGAGCTGCCCAGTGACGCCGGCTTGGGCGCGCTGGTCATGTTGCCGTTGCGATCCTGCGCCGGCGTGGCCCAGGCCGTACCCGCCGTCTCGGAGATATCCGTGATCTCGTTGACCTTGTTGTGGGTGCGCTCCTGGCTGAGCGCCGTGGAACCGGCCGTCTTCTGCACGTACCCCGACCAGTTGCCCGTCATATCGAGGTTCCAGTCCTCCTCGCGGACCGGCGTCCCGGAGACGGCCGTCCTGGCTTCGTTCAGGTCGCCCCGGTCCAGGCTGACCAGGCGGTTCACGCCGTCATACGTATAGAATTCGTCTTTCCCGCCGGCCGTCGCGTTCTCGCGGTACGTGCGGTTACCGGCCCGATCATACCCGTACGTGTAGCGGTCGCGATCGGCGCTGGCCCCGTAATCGTACCACTTCTGGTCCACGACCCGCCCGAAGCGGTCGAAGCCGCCGTAGGTG
>CAIPEB010000207.1 GCA_903863885.1 uncultured Planctomycetaceae bacterium
AGTTACCCCATGAAACCCCTGGAAAAGCCGATGGTTTTCGAGTTTTTTTGTGATTCAGCGAAGAAACTTCACAAGGCCTTCGCTGGTTCTAGGCCTAGGGCAGGCCACCCACGAGCCCGAGACCCACGCCGTCATGGCGGGCAACGAACTGGCCATTATCCGCCTCGCCACCAGCCGCCTCGGCAAGGATGCCAGCGGCCAGAGCCGCACGGAGACGGAGTTCCACCGGCTTGTCTGCTCCGGCCCTCTCGCCGCCTTCGCCGTCAAGCGAGTGGAGAAAGGCAGCCATCTCTACGTCGAGGGACGGCTGCACACCACCGACCGGAAAGATCGGGACGGTAATGCCGAGTACCCGACGGAAATCGCCGTTGATCGGCTCGTCCTCCTCGCCAGCAAAAAGACTCGCCGAGGTCCCTCCGAGACGAGCAATCCATAGCAAAGGTGCCGCCCCCCGCGACGCCTTACCCCTCTGAATTCCCCTCCCCCCCCCCATGCCACGCCCGTTCTCACATCACCGGCCTTTCTTGCTTCCTTCGCCTTCCGCCATGCCGAGAGCTCCGCCGAAAAGGGCCTGCGGTTGCACCCGCATGCCCCTTTATCCGCTATTTCTCCCCCACACTATGGGCCAGTACTTCAAAGCCGTCAATTTGGACAAGAAGGAATATATCTGTCCGTGGTGCCTCGGCGGCGGCGCCAAGCTCTGGGAATGGGCAGCCAACAGCCAGGGATCCATTTTCACCCTCCTCCTCCGCAAGAGCGACGAGGGCGGAGGCGGTGACTTCTATGGCTACCACAAGGGCTGCGACGAGGGAGGCCCCATCCGTTGCCCCCTCAGTCCCGTCGCCGGCCGCTGGGCCGGGGACCGCATTGCCCTGGTCGGCGACTACGACTCCTCCCGCCTCTACGACGTGGCCGACTCCTTCCGAAACATCAGCAAGGAGGTCGCCGAGGAGTGGAACGCCTTCATCGAACTGCCGGAAAGGAAAATTCACCACCGGCCCGATTGCAGTTGCAACGAATCACGCGTTGCGGCCTGACATGCGGGGGTGGCCGGTTCCGGCTGGCCATCCCCATTTCCCATCTCCTTCCCCCTTCTCATCATGGGTAACATGAAGCGTCTCCACGAGGCCCTCCAGGAGACAGAACAAGCACTCCGCGACTACGATCCGCTGTCGTTTGAGAACGTCAAGAAGATCGTCGAGGCAGCCCAGGCGATTGCTCTGGCCTCCCTCCCTCCCCGGACAGTCACACCGACGGAGGACCACGCACATATCCCGCACTGCGAATACTGCGGGAAGATCAACACCGAAAACAGCTTTTGGATCGGCGCGAAGCTCGATGAGGATCTGGGCTTCACGATGGTCGAAGGCACCGCCAAGATGGCCTGTGCCGCCTGCTATCCGATCGCCACGGAAGAGGCGGACAAAGCCATGGCGTGATCCTCGGGGCGGTAGATCTCCGCCGCCCCATTTTCCATATCCCTTCCAATTCCCACCATGCCCACGTTCATTGCCATCTTCCACTTCCGGCATCCCCATCACATCGGCCCCGCAACCGCCACTCAGACAATTCAAGCGACATCCAGATCCAAGGCTGAGAGGCTGGCGCGTTCCATGGCGAAACAGCAGGGGTGGCGGTTCGTGGAATGCACGTCCATCTCAAGCGTGGTGACTTGTAGGTCCATCGCGTGCTCGAAAGCCGGTAACGTATTGCCTGGGGTCACCTCCCCGGCACCTCCACGGTGCGCCTGCAAATCGAACCGTTTCACGGGCCGATTGTGGCTGCCGCTCGCCGGCTCGGCAGCGCTTGCGCAGTTCAGACACAGGAATGCAGTCGCCTGCATGAGAACCAGCGGGATCATTCGGTGCCTTGCATTGAGCATGTTTGTCCTTTCCTTCTGAAATCGCCAATCGAGGTGCTGACCAGTGTGGCGATACTCGCGCATGTGAGCCCGGCACCCATTAGGCTCCATGCGCTGGCATAGAAGACATCATCGTGCAATAGGTGATCCACGTGGAGCATGTAGGCGTATTCATCACCCATGCTGCCCAGAATGGCTGCGGTTGCCAGAGCAAGAAACACTGTGAACCGGCGTACTCCCTGTTTCACGCCGACCAAGAGCCAGAGAACGAGCGTAGACCAGGCGATGTGATGGACCTCGTGGCCTCCGATCATCAACGAGCGGTCCTCGTTCGAGACTCCGTTCAACAAGTACAGCCAGTGAGTTAGGCGACAGCCGAGGAATACGGCAAAGATGATACCGATAGCCGCAAGTCGCCAGGTACACGGCAAATCGGTTTCCGGTGCAGGTGTTCGATAGACAAGCAGCGAGGCAACACAGGCCAGTGCTATGAGGCACAAGGACGGGATTAGGGCCGCGGCGATGGGAATTGGGTCGCCTCCGCGACCCGACCGCAGCATCTCAGGAATCAACTGTGCGGCTGTTATCCCCATCGCCAGCGACCATAGACCTTGTTCGAGCGAGGCAAGCGGTCGAACAACGGCCTTGGCTCCCACAATGAGAAGGACAAGCCAACCCAGATGGAGCGGCATCAGGTAACACGGTCCGATGGCCACAGAGCCAAGAGGACACGACAATATCCCGATCGCCGCTCCAAGTAGAACGACGCCAATCGCCTTTGCGATGCGGGGCGTGGCCGCCGTCGAAATAGGTGAGACCGACTGCATAGGAACTCGTGCCGAGGTCTCCATTGTGCCGATCATCTACTTCTTGGTCACGGGGATTACAATGATCGCGCCCCCGTTGTCCAATTGAAGCGTGTCATTGATGTTGAACAAGAGTGGGCCTGACTCGTTGGCGCGAATTGTCACGGTTCGCTTTGCGTCTGGACTGACTGCAAAGGGTCGGCCCGAATAGCCGACACGGCCGAGCAGCGCGCCGACCTTGGCGTCCTTCACGAGCCGGAAGTCCCTCGCTGCCTCCTCGCCGAAGCTCTCTGTCATGCCCCCGCCCTCTGGCCCGAAAGGCGTGGTCGCGAAGGAAGTCGTCCATTTTCCCCGAAGCTTCAAGGTGATTGATTCCCCCTGGCGGACAGTGAGGTTGCTCCTCTGCCAGCCGGAGTTCGGGTCGTCCTTCCCGAGATTAGGACGAACGCGAAATGCACCCTCGTAGTTCCTGGCCTCCTCTGGCGAAAGCTCTTCGATGGTCACGTGGACGCTACCCTCGTTGTCGTCGGTCGCTGAGTCGTTCATGCGGAACTTGAGACTCCCAGAGTTATCTTCTGGTGTGATGACTTTGAAGCTGCCGATCTCGAAGTCCTCGTCGCCCACCGCGGCCATCAGGCATCCGAGGGCGAACCTTGTGTTGACCTTGAAGAAGCCAAAGCCAGCCGTTGCCCCGCCGCCGTCCGGGCCGAACTTGTGAGTGGATGGCGCGGTTGTCCATTCGCCCATCGCAGTCACGAGATACGACTTCCCTCGCCTCGCCGTCAGGTCGAAGGTCTGCCAGCCCGCACGGGCCTGCACCTCGCACTCGTACAAGCCACCTTCCTCCGCCGCTTGGACACCGCTGTAGGTGCCCAGAACGGCACAGCACAAAGCCACACCTAACGCACGCTTCATGACATCTCCTCCCTTGGTAATAGGGTTGGGTAAAGGCCTCTGCGATGCCATTTCTCGGAACTCGTTATCGACGAACATGGCATCGCAATAGGGCGAGCGGCAGAAGAACAATTGTGAGCGTTGCATCCGTGGCATCTTGCACGTGCATGTAGACTGAATGCGGCTGGAGATGTTTTCCCCCCAAAGCGTACTCACCTAAACTCACTTTCGCCTTGGTATCCACCGAGATTTCTAAGGTCTCCGGATCGTCCTTCACCGCCTCATGCACCGTCTGAACGATTCGTCGCGTGAATTCCACTTCTTCTCGTTCGTCTATTGCTGACGTGCATCGTAGTGCCTCAACTGTGAACGGTGGTGGAAGCCAAACTCGGGAACTTTGCGCG
>CAIPEB010000208.1 GCA_903863885.1 uncultured Planctomycetaceae bacterium
CCGATCTGCAGCGACCGGCGCAACGCCTCCTCCCTCACCTCCCCCGTCGGGGTCAGGATCTTCCTCGACCTCTACAACGACCGCGTCTCCGTCCAGCGGCATCCCGACCTCCCACGTCTCAGACCAGCGAGTCGGTCTGAACCTCCTGGTCTCTAAGAGAATCGGAGATCACACGCCGGCTCTGGGACTATCGTTGAGCACTGAACAGGACTACCGGTCCACCGGAATAAGCCTCTTGGACGCGATCGATTTCAACAAGAAGAACTCCACGCTCACGTTCGGGGGCGCCTATACTTCCGATACGGTCACGCCGTCCAACGACCAACCGGGCGGCGACAAGAAAACCGCTGACGTGCTTTTCGGCCTGACTCAGGTACTAAGCCCAACGACGCTGTTCTCGCTGAATCTCTGCGTCGGCAGGACGGAAGGATACCTCAGCGATCCCTACAAAGTGGTTGAGCTGAACGGGGTACTGGTCCCTGAGCAACGGCCGGATAGCAAAACGAAGACCATCGCGTACATGTCTCTGACCCAGTTTGTGACGCCGGTGGATGGCAGCATCGAACTTTCCTACCGGCATTACAGCGATAGTTTCGGGATTAACGCGGAAACCTTGTCCGCCGAATGGTATCAGAAACTGTCGCCCGAGTTCATCCTGGTCCCGGGTATCCGCTACTACGACCAGACTGCCGCCGATTTCTACGATGTCCGGTTCAGCGGATCGCCGACCGACTACAGTTCCGATTACCGGTTGTCGGCCCTCCAGACGCTTGGGTACTGGCTTAAACTGATCTGGAAGCCGTCCGCCCGGCTCTCGCTGGACGCCGGGTTCGAACGGTACGAGCAGAAGGGAAAAGACACGGTCACGCCAAAGGAGGTCTATCCCGCGGCCAATGTCTTCATCGTGGGGGTGCGCTTATGGCTGTGACCTCAGTCAATCCGGCCAGTTTGTCGGCGCTGCCGCATCTCGCGACGCTGCCGGCAGACAACCCGTACGACTCTCTGATCTTCAATGCGCTGGGCACGCAGTGCCAGATCACGTTTCAGGTTGGCAGCGTTGCGGCAGCATCGAGTTTCAAGACTGCCGCCACGACCTGGGTGTATGACTTCGAGCGGCGGTATTCCAGGTTCAATCCCGACAGCCTTATCTCCCGCATCAATGCCGCCGCGGGCAGGGAGTGGATCCCCGTGGATACCGCGACGGAGAGCCTGTTCTCCCTGTGCGACTGGTTCCACTGGTTGACGCACGGCGCCTTTGACCCCGCCATTCTCCCCCTGCTCGATGCGTGGGACTACCGGGGTCCCGCCCCTCGCGTTCCCGACGCGAACTCTGTCGCTGCGGCACTGCGCCTGAGCGGTTGGTCCAAAGTGCGAAGGGAACAAGGCATGGTGTTCCTGCCCGAAGCCGGAATGGGACTCGATCTCGGAGGCATCGGCAAGGAATATGCCGTTGACTGTGTGATCCAAATGGGACGCAACCGGGGCATTCACAATATCCTCGTCAATTTCGGAAACGATCTCCGCGTGCATGGCAGCCCGCCCGAAGGCGGCGCCTGGCGCATCGGGTTGGAGGATCCGTTCG
>CAIPEB010000209.1 GCA_903863885.1 uncultured Planctomycetaceae bacterium
CCGGAAGTGTGTAGGAAAGATCCTGACACTAATGCGGGACATTGCTGGGCCTCTTCGGAAAAACTCATTTCTGGACAAGTGAAAGCTTGAAACTGGGGACCGTACATCATAGACTCGACGTTCCAGTTTCGCCTCCGTCTGTAGTTGTCGGTAGCGCCTCCTGCTTGGAGTTTTTCGGTGGCGAGTTTCAATTGATTGTGTCCTTTCGGCAAGCGTGCGGAGCGTTGTCTCGCGTCAGCGGGCCGGAAGTGAAGGAGCAGATCGGCGGGGCGGCGGCTATGGTGTCGCCATGCAGGGGGCGGTGCTGGCGGTCAGGGCCGACTGGTAGTTCCAGGGCATCCAGTCGTGCGGGCGGACTGCGACTTCCTGCGCGTGACGATCGAGTTCGGTCAGGTAGTGGAACGGATCGGCGCCGCAGAGTTCGCAGGTGTGGATCAAGCTCATGTAGAGATCCCCGACCCGAGCGCCATTTCGTGTCTTGTAGAAGTAGGCATTTTTGCGATGCCGTGATTGTCTGCGACAGGCTTGCTCCACTCCCCGTGGCAACTGTGCTATTAACCAGCGTGATGCCGGCAGCCGTCACACTGAACGTCGCCGTCGCGCCCGTCGAAGCATCGGTGATCGTCAGCGTTCCGGTCGCACTGCCTTTCGTCAGAGTGGCCGTGGCGCTCGTGTTGCTGGAGACAGAAATCGATCCGATACTCGCTCCGGTCCCGCCGGAAACCGTGAACAGCGAAGCAGCCGTTTCGCTTGACCAGAGCGTCTTGGTTCCTGTCAGCGTGAGTGCCTGGGTTCCATTGACCTGGCCGCTCGTTACCGACAAGGACAGCGTTGGCGTACCGACCGTGGTTGTGGCAGTCACCGTGCCCGTGACGCCTTCCGTCAGCGTCAAGGTTCCCGTGGCTCCGCTGGGCGGGCTCGCGGCGGCAGGTGGAGTCAGCACGACCGTGTAGCTGGTCGTGCTGTTGCATGTTTTCGACGCGACCGACCAGCCGGCAACCCCGGACGGCGTCCAGGTTGTTGAAGACGTCCAGTTGGTTCCCGCACCCGTCAAATTAACGGTGATGTTGCCGTTGTGGTTCGCCGGGAGATTCTGTTCGGCGATCGTCGCCGTGGACGCCTGGACGGTGAACGTGGCTGTCGCGCCCGTGGACGCATCCGTGATCGTCAAGGTGCCAGCTGTCGAGCCCTTTGTCAGAGTCGCCGTGGCGCTGGTGTTGCTCACGATCGTGACGGACCCGATGCTCGCTCCGGTGCCGCCTGTGACTGTGAACGGTCCACCCAGCGGTCCGAATCCAGACCTGTCAGGCGCGGAGTCCCAGACCGTATTCGTTCCCGTCAGCGTCAGCGCCTGCGTGCCGTTAATGACACCGCTCGTAACGGACAAGGACAGCGTCGGAGTGCCGATGGTGGTCGTCGCCGTGACGCTTCCCGTCACTCCTTCGGTGAGCGTCAGGGTTCCTGTTGCTCCATTGGGCGGAGTTGCTGCCGATGGCGGAGTGAGCACGACCGTGTAGCTGGTCGCACTATTACAGACCTTCGAGGCCACCGACCAACCTGAAACTCCGGACGGCGTCCAGGTCGTGGCAGAGTTCCAGTTGGTGTTGGTGCCGGTCAGGTTAACGGTAATGTCGCCACTGTGGTTCGCCGGCAAATTCTGTTCAGCGATTACTGCCGATGCCGGCGGCGGGCCTGTAGCCGCCTTGAACGCGATGCTCACCGAGCCGGCGCGCACGGTGTAGCTGCCGTTCATCGATGGAGTTTCAGTTCCGGCAGCACTGCCGATTTTCTCCAAGACGACAAACGCTTGCGTGCCGCTGTTGTCTTGCTGATTGACCCTTGTTGAGAAACCATTCAGCGGGCTCGGAACGTAGTCTGCGCCGTCAATCGAGAACGCGCCGAAAATCAGATCGCCACTCGCAGTTGTCGTTATCGACTGAGCCGTGGGCGTCGGGCTGTAGTCAAGCGGCCGTGCATCTGCGGCATCAAGCGGGGTTGAAGCATCAATCCCGGAATACTCACCGACCCAGATCGCTGACTGGATGGATGCCGTGAAATTCGCCGTGATCTGCGTGATCCCTGCGGCGCAATTCGGAAGGTAGAAGACCTGGATGAACCCTGTCCAGTAGTAGCTGCGCATGCTGGACAGGTTCGTGAGGTAGGTGCTGCTGCCACCGGCTTTGTTGTCCGACAAGGTGGTCGTCGCGTCACCCCACGTTCCCAGCACCACCACAAGCGTGTTTCCCGCACTGGTAGCCGGAATGGTGATCGATTTGGATGTGTAGTTTCCATTGACGTTTTCAATGGCACTGTTGACTAAGGCGATGGACATACTACCTCATCCAGTCTGGTGTTGCGTTGCTCGGCAGCGACCCTTACAGACGAAGAAAACGGAATGACGCGGAGTGCCGGTTCGTGTCCGGCATAGATCAGCCGCCTCCCGTCGCAGCAGATCCCGTCGAACTCAAGGTGCCTGCCCAGGCGTCGGGGATGTTCTTGCGTTCGGCTTCCAAGGCCGGCCCCATAAAGGGACGCGCCTGATACCGGGCACGGCGCCGCCGTTCGATGAAGTGGTACACTTCCTTGCGTTTGCGGCTGGTATGCCGGAAGCGGCGGTCACGCCGGCTCCAGGTCCGACCGCCGTCCCAGGACCACTCCAGGATTCTCACGATGTCGCCGAACTCGTGCAGTTGCGGCACGGTCGTGCGACCTAGGTCGATCCAACTGTCCTCGACCTGGTTCAAGAGCACCGGACCGACGACCAGGGAATTCTGTTGCCGGTCGAGCGCGAACAGAATGTTCTTGAGCGTGGCGATGCGGTCGGCCGAATGGACGCTGGGCGGACTGCCGGGCGCGGACGTACCCTTGCGACGCCGCAGGCTGGTGC
>CAIPEB010000210.1 GCA_903863885.1 uncultured Planctomycetaceae bacterium
ATCGGGGCCTCACGCAAAGGCGCCAAGTCGCCAAGGGGGAGAAAAGACCTGTCCGTCGATATGGTCCGGTAGGCTTTTCTTCTTTGCGTCTTTGCGTCTTGGCGAGAGACTCTGCCTGCGCGACGGGAAATCAGAGGCTCACGCATCAAGATCTTCGGGAAGGCCGTTTGCTATGCGGGTAATTCCGTGTTTGATCAACTCACTCCCGAAGTTGATCAAGAGCCCGAGGCGGCAGTTCGCGAGTTTCAGGTAAGTCAGCAGTTGTTTCTTGTGGACCGGTGCGATGTGTTCAAGCGATTTCAATTCGACAATCAGAATTCGAGCAACTTCAGCATGTCGTCGATGGTGCCTTCTTTTGTGAGCAGCGGGCCGGGGCCGCTGTGGGGATCGTAGTTTCGGTATTCTTTCTTGGCTCGAATCGGCAGTTGCAGCCTGTATGGTTTGCACTTGTCGATGGATCGCATCGCCCGTTCGGCGCCTTCCGTGAGGGCCCGGGATGTTTCCGCGAAGGAGTAGAGGATGGCGGCTTCGCGGGCCACGCCTTTCTTGACTGAGACCGTGACGCATTCGGGTCCGAAGAATCTGGTTGCCTCGCGGCAGGCCGCTTCATCCCCGGACACCATGATCGGCGGCACGCCGAAATGACCCGCGATTGCCGCACACTGAGCCAGTTCTCCAGACTCAATACCGTTGTACCAGTAGCGATTTTCACCTCGCGACGATTGGGTGTGACAAAGGACTCCATCCGCGGTTCCCATCATCGCGTGAGCGCCGATCTGGACCAGGCCGGCGTACGATGCATCCAGGTCGCCGAATGAACTGGGACGCGGGATGCCGGTCAGATATCTGGCTCCGGGTTCCATCAGGTGCGGCACGAACGCCTGGGACCCGTGGCCATCAACAACGAGAATGTCGGTGGCGCCTCCTTTGCGCAGGCCCCGCACGACGGCGGCGATGTCCGCCATCAGGTACTCCTTGGCCTTGGCGCCGAGTTCCGGATCGGGATCCCGCGTCTGGGCGAATCGGTAGACGCCGCTCGCGCCTTCGAGATCGGTCATGATGTAGATCCTGCTTTCCGCAGCCTGTGCGGCCCAGGCAAGCAGCGCTGAGACGGCAAGTGCGCACGCGGAGCGAGTGGTTGGTCCTCCAAGCGACATTTCAGTGACTCCTTCGCCGATGTTTGCAGGGAAAAGCCACGCGCGAAACAGGATAGCATCGCGACGCCGGACAGGGAAACGAAGGTGCCGCGAAGTTCCGCCGTGGTTTTGTTCCCGGGGCAGGAGGAGAGTACACTGTTCGCATTGCAACTTGTGAGGTGCATCCTCGACCGTTCCGCAGTCACGTGAACTGGAAAGGGCTGACTGAATGACCAACTTCTCGCGACGCCGTTTCATCGCGCAAGCCGGAGCAACGGCTGCACTGGCGATTGTTCCCCGACATGTGCTTGGCGGACCCCGATTTGTTCCACCCAGCGAAAAGGTGAACGTCGCGCTGGTGGGAGCGGGAGGACAGGGACGCACCAATCTTCGCAGCCTGTTCAGGCTGGACGACGTGCAGGTCATTGCGGTCGCGGACCCGATCGAGCAATACAGCCTCGAAGCGTTCTATTACAAGGGTGAAGGCGGTAGGAAGCCGACGCGGGTTGAAATCGAAAAGCAATATGCCGAGAAGACCGCCGGTTTCCGCTGCGCGGAATACGCGGACTTCCGCGAAATGCTGGACAAAGAGAAAGCGATCGATGCCGTGCTGTGTGCCACTCCCGACCACTTGCATGCGTATGTCTCGGTGCGGGCGATGCAGGCGGGAAAGCACGTCTTCTGTGAAAAACCGTTGACGCACAACGTCTGGGAGGCGCGGAAGGTCGCCGACGTTGCCAAGGCCACGGGAGTGGCCACGCAGATGGGGAATATCGGCCATTCGACGGAAGGCATACGCCAGACCGTCGAATGGCTGGCGGCGGGCGCGATCGGCACGGTCCGCGAGGTGCATGCCTGGGTCGGCGCAAATCGATGGAACAAGACTCTTACAGGCAAGCCGACGGATGAAGTCGCCATGCCGGCCGGCGTGAACTGGGACCTGTGGATCGGGCCCCGCGAAATGCGGCCGTACCATCCGGCCTACACACCGGTTACCTGGCGAGACTTCTGGGCGTTTGGTTCAGGGGCGCTTGGGGATTTCGGCTGCCACGATATGGATGCAGCCTGCTGGGGACTGGATCTGCATGCGCCGACGGCGATCGAAGCTCTGCCGGCCGGAAACATGGACGCAGAGATTGCTCCGCACGGAGGGATCGTGTACTACGACTTCCCCGCGCGGGGCGACAAGCCGCCCGTGCGTCTGACCTGGTACGACGGCGGTTTGAAGCCCGCATGCCCGCCCGAGATTCCCGAAGGAGGTTCGCTGCCCGGACGGGGCGTGTTGTTTGTCGGGGAAAAAGGCAAGCTGCTCTGCGAAGGAGCGGGGGGACCGCCGCGCCTGCTGCCTTATGAACGAACCCGCGACTACCAGAAACCGGCCGCCACGATTCCTCGCTCCAACGGGCACCATCGCGACTGGATTGATGCGTGCAAAGGCGGGCCGGCGGCCAGCGCGAATTTTGAATACGGCGCGCGGCTCACCGAAATCACGCTGCTCGGCGTGCTTTCGCTGCGGACTCAAAAGAAGATCTTGTGGGATGCGGACCAGTTGAAGGCCAGGAACTTTCCGGAAGCGGATGCGATCATCAAGGAGTCCTATCGCGCCGGATGGGAGATCGCCTGAGCAGGGATGCCGGCAGCCGGATACCGGATGGCGGATACCGGATGGCGGATACCGGATGGCGGATACCGGATGGCGGATACCGGATGGCGGATACCGGATGGCGGATACCGGATGGCGGATGGCGCGGACACTCAACCGCGGGTTGAAACCCACGTCTACCTTCATGCCGTCGCTAC
>CAIPEB010000211.1 GCA_903863885.1 uncultured Planctomycetaceae bacterium
CACAGGGCGGTCAGCGTGGCAATTGTGCACGGTAGTTATAGCGGTCGTTGGGCGCAACGTCGCCGTTCCGCGTGAAATCGGACCAGTCGCCCGTCTGCTGGATGTTGTCGGCCCATTTGAAATCGAAGGCCGCCGGATGACCTGTCGGAGCGAACATTGCGCAGGGAATTGCCAATTCGAGTTGATCGTCGGTCCTGCGACAGGGAACCGGCAATGGATTTTCCCATTGGTACTGGCCGCCGCGGTTTCGTTCGACGGTAACTGTCTCGGCGCCGTTCCCTTCGCGGGCGACGGCCAGGTCGTAACCCATCCACCCCGTGGATGCGTTGCAGTCGGTATCCAGGAACAGAATCTGTCGGCCGTCCGCGTGCGGCGTTGCCGGCCTGTTCCATTGGACGAGGAAATACACGTTCTGCTGGTCGCAACTGACCTTCGCCGAGATCAGATCGTTGCATCCCGTCTTGTTTACGTAGCGCAGTTTGGGGTTCCAGCCCTGATGATCGCGTGACACGGGGTCGCCGATCGTGTCGCGGAATTCGGGAGTCACGTCTTTCCAGTCGTCGAACTTGCCGTCCACGACAATTGGCCGCGGTGTCACCGGATCGACGGGACGCACGCCCTTGTAACGCCGGATGCCCGCGATCATCTGGTAGTAGTAATTGTCGCCGTGCCCGCCGTGCATCGGCTCGATGTCGCGGCTGTATTCCTGGTTGAATTCATCCACGAATGTGACGGGGCCCGCGCCCGCGAGCGGGAACTTGGCATCGAATCGCCCGGCGATCCACTCGTTCCATCCCGTGATGAAAAGGAACTGCGGATCAACCTTGAGCGCGTGCTGAAACTGTTCGGCGAAGTTTCTTCCCGACGTGTCCTGCCCTTCGGGGCCCGGTTGCTTGCCGTCGTGGTAACTCCGCCCGTTCGAGCGTGGATGACTCAGCACACCGAGTTTCCCGTCGACTGCATTCTGCGACACGCCGACTGTCATCTGCTCGGGAATTCCCGGCGTCGTGTAGAAAGCATGCTGCGGGTACACCTCAAGCCAGCTCCATTGATTGGGTCCGGTCGGCCCGGCGAAGTAGTCAGGCTGCGGCTTGCGGAACGTGAAGAACTTCCGGATCTGCTCGTCGATCTCATCGAAGAATCGTATTTGCAGTTTACGGTCCCCCTGCACTGCCTGGCCGTCGGCAAAAGCCTGTCCGTCGGGGAACACATCCGTTTTGCTCGTCCACCACCCAACCTTGCCCCGCGGATCGGAAACGGTCAGGCAGTACCGGCCTGCTGGTTGCGGTTCGTCGAAATCCAGCATGAGCCACGCATTGTCAGCGACCGTCTCGCAGCGGCGCTGGCTGATCAGTTGGCCATTCGGGCTTTCGCGGTGAAGCGACAGGGTCAGCCCGGAGTTTCGAGCGGCCCAGGTAGGGAAACTGCCTCCCACCGCGAGAAACGGCCGATCGGCTCTGAAGGTCTGGCTCAACGAGTGTGCGGCAGTGAGTTCGATCGGATCGCCAGGCTGGTCTTGAAGGAATATCGCAGCGGACCGCGATAGCTCCGGATCGGCGAGGATCAGGGGCTTGCCTTCCCAGCGGAACCAGAGGTCGGGATACAGCCCCGGAGCATAGAGTTGCTCCCACAACTCTCGCACAACCTTGGGCGGACTCCAGAAAGGGCACAGGAACGCGATCTGAGGCACGTGGTTTCCCGCGCGTCGCGATTCGTCGAACACGCGGCACAGCGCCTTCCAGCTTTCCGGATACGTCACCTGATTGGTGACGTCGAACAGCACCATGTCCACGCCCGCATCGCCGAGCATCTGGGCATGTTTGCGCAGCACGCCTTCATCGTCGGAAACGTAATACCCGAACGCGGATTCGCCCCAATGATGAGGTGCCATGAGTGGACCCCAAAGCGGACTGTCCGGCTTCTGCATGGCTTGGGGATCTTCGGCAATGATCTTGGAGATGTCGAAGGGGCCCGCATCGCCGTGCCGTCCGAGCCAGAGAAAATAGAAGATGCCGACGGTCTTGCCGGCCCGCGGTCCACCCGCCTCTTTGTTTGTGGGGAGCGAGCGGCCGAGTGCGTCGGTCGCAACCCACGTATCACTGCACACGTCCCTTGGTTTCACAGTGTTGCCCGCTTCAGAAGGCTCAGCTGCCGGTGTGCAATGGGAGAGGCCGGCAGCGACGATGGCGACATTCAGAACCAGAAGGCTGTATTGCCGGAGCATTCGAAGCGGCAGAGTGCGGAAGGGCGTCATGGCGTGGCATCTTTCGTTGGTGGGCCGAAGCGGATCGTCTCCGGTTTTATCCGGCGCCGAATGCCATAGCAAGTAAGCATTGCGGCGCTCAATTGGCGAGCGACATGCGAGGAAATTCTGCTGCGTATTTTTCGCACTGCCGGTCGGCTTGATGCGAGGTCGTCGCTTGGCACGGTCGTCGGGTGAAAACCCCGCGAATCCCGCCGCTTTCCGCGGTCATGTCGGCCGAGCGGAACGCATGGTGCACGCCCGTTCGCAGGTGACGGGACCGGTTCAAGGACAGCGCATGCGCATCTCGAATCCGGGGACGATTAACCGAATGCGGAAGTCTGCTACTCTTAGTAGATGCATGAAAAATCCAATTCACCCTACCGCAACTCGGGATGGTCGGACGCGATTGCGACCGGTGAGGGGCAGTGCTCCCTCCGGCCCTGGCGGTCCGACTCGCCCCAAAAGAGAGAGTGAATTCTGAATCACGTTCTCAGTAGAGCATCCGAGAAAACGCTTGCGTTGCCTTCATCGAGCGAGGGCCGGAAAATGCGGTCTCTCGAACTGAGGATTCCACACTGGTTTGTCGAGGTCCCTGGACTTGCCGCTGCATATCTCATCGCGGCGAAGGTGGGCCTGTTGTTTGCGATTCCTCCGGGCAATGCCACGGCTGTCTGGCCCGCTTCAGGGATCGCGTTGGCGGCACTCGTGCTCTGGGGGAATCGCGCCTGGCCGGGCATCTGGATCGGCGCGACAGTCGCTTCGGCGACGACCGGCGCGTCGCTTGTCGCAGCTGCGGCCATTGGAGCCGGGAATACCCTGGCTGCTTGGGTCGGAGCCACACTTTTCCGCCGCTTAATGGGCGTGGACAAGGCATTTCTGAAGGTTCGGGATGCTTTGGCTTTTGCGGTACTGGCGGCTGCAACGTGTACGATATCGTCCAGCGTCGGCACGGCGATGATCTTCCAAAGCGGAAGAATCTCAATCGCAGAAATCGGGGTGAACTGGTGGACGTGGTGGCTCGGCGACGTCGCGGGTCAGATGATGCTGCTTCCGCTGGTTCTCGCGCTTCGGGACAGACGATGGCGAGTCTCGACGTTGCCGCAATGCGGCGAATTGACCATTGCGATCACGCTTCTTGCCGGAGTGAGTTACTGCCTGTTTGGTGATTTCCTACCCGAACGGCTCGCGGAGAAACTGATTTACGTGACGCTGCTGTTTCTGATCTGGGTCGCGCTGCGATTCGATCTGGTTGAAGTCACGCTGACGACCGGCCTGCTCTCGATCGCGGCCATCTGGGGAACTTGTCGTGGCACCGGTGCTTTTGGCAGCGAAGGATTCCATCCGTCGCTGTTGAACGTGCAGTTCTTTACATACGTCTACTCTGTGACCGGTCTGGCAATGGCCAGTGTCGTCGCGGGACGCCGATTCTTCGAAGTCGAGCTTCAGCAGTCTCGTGACCTGCTGAGGCACGAGGTCGAAGAGCGGGAGCGAACCGAACGGGCGATTCGGAAGAGCGAGGCGACGTTTCGCGCCGTTTTCGCCAGCGCGCCGGTCATGATGCTGTTGCTTGACGAGGACCGGACCGTGCTGGCGACCAATCCGGCGGCCGACCGCATGTTGGCGTTCACAGATCCGGCGGGCCGCGTCCGGCGTTTCGGCAATGCGGTGCAATGTGCACATTCCGCCGAGAGCCCCGAAGGATGCGGTTCCAGCGTTAGCTGCCGTCACTGTCCGGTGCGCAAGATCGTCGAACAGACGTACGAGACCGGCGAGCCGGTTCATTCGCGCGAAGTACGGTTGACGCACAAGGTCTGCGATGAGATTCGCGAGTCGTATTACCTGATGTCCACTTCACTGCCCGATATTCCCGACGAGCGCGAGGTGCTCGTCTGCATCGAGGACATCACGGCGCGCAAACTGGCCGAGGAGAGGATCCGCACCAATCTCCAGGTCCAGGAAACGGAAAGCGGCATTCTGGCAATCTCCCTGGACGTTAAGACGCTTGACGAATTCCTGGAGCGTACTCTGGACCTGGTGATTTCAGTTCCCTGGATGTCGCTGCAGTCCAAGGGGAGCATCTTCCTGCGCAACGAGAAGACGGGCCAGCTCGAGATGAAGGCACAACGCGGATTGGCTCCTGAGGTGATTTCTTCCTGCAGCCGTCTGCCGATAGGCCAATGCCTCTGCGGAATGGCGGCACAATCCTGCGCCACGGTCTTTGCCGAGGGCGTTGACGGCCGGCACGCGAATCGTCACGCCGGAATGACGGAGCACGGCCATTACTGCGTGCCGATTGCGGCAGACAGCCAGTTGTTCGGCGTGCTCAATCTGTTCGTGGAGGCGGGGCACCGCAAGAAGCCCGAGGAGGAGTTCTTCCTTTCGTCGGTCGCACAGATCATGGCGACGACCATTCGGCGAAAGCAGATCGAAGAGGCGCTGCTGAGAAGCGAAGAACGCTTCGACCTTGCCGTCCGCGGCACCGATGCCGGCATCTGGGACTGGGAATTGCATTCCAACCAGGTCTTCTTTTCACCTCGTTGGAAAGGAATGTTGGGCTATGACGAACATGAAATCGGCAATGAATTCAGCGAATGGGAATGCCGGTTGCACCCGGACGATCGGCATCGGGCGTTGCTGACGATTCAAAAGTACTTCCGAGGCGAGACGCCGAGCTATCAACTGGAGCATCGGCTTCGACACAAGGACGGTTCGTACCGCTGGATACTGGCCCGCGGCGCCGCGGTTTACGACAGCGACGGAAAGCCCTATCGAATGGTCGGCTCGCACATCGACATCACCGGTCTGAAAGAGGCACAGGCCGCTTTGCGTGCGCGCGACGCCGAACTACTCGCGGCACAGCGGATTCAAAAACACCTGCTGCCGCGTCAGTCCCCGGTGATTATGGGGTTCGATATTGCCGGAGCGTCGTGGCCCGCGGAACTGGCCGCCGGCGACCACTTCGACTATCTGCGCCTTCCCGACGGATCAATTGGCATTGTGGTCAGCGATGTCAGCGGACACGGATTCAGTTCGTCGCTGCTGATGGCGTCCACACAAGCTCACCTGCGGTCTTTTGCAACCGACCACGATCAGCCGGATGAGATCATCGAGCACGTCAACAGAATCCTGTGCGAGGAGGTGGAGTTTGGCCGATTTGTCACACTGCTGCTCGTGCGACTTGACGCCGCTTCGGGACAGATGACGTTTGTGAATGCCGGCCATCCGCCGGGCTATCTTGTGGACCGTTCAGGTCTGGAAAAGGCGGCTCTGCAAAGCACGTCGATTCCTCTTGGAATCGAACGGGATACGACGTTTCGCGTCAACGGTCCGTTGCAGATCAAGGTCGGCGAATGCCTCGTTCTGTATACGGACGGTTTGTTCGAGGCCCAGAATGGTGCGGGAGACTCCTTCGAGCAGGAGCGTGTGATAGAGGTCGTCCGTGAAAATCGCGAGGCCTCCAGTCGCGAGATCATCAGCCGCCTCCACGAGGCCGTTTGTGCGTTCGCCGGGACCGAACGGCTCGAGGATGACGTGACAATCGTAGTCATCAAGAGGCTGCAGTCGAGCGTCGGACAAAGTCCGGGCGGCGAGTCGATTATCTTCGACGATCGAGTCTGATGATCTGCATCGCGATGTTGCCGGAATCCCCGCCTCAGTCAACGAGGCACGTCCGCGTGCCCTCGACGTGCTCGAAGTGCCGATGGTCGTCTGCCACGCGAACCGGGCCATGGATGTACAGCGGATTTGACCCGGTGCGGGCCGTGATTTCGGCCTGGCCTTCCATGGCGTGCAAGACGGTGTCGGCAGCGTCAGTGCACCTCTCCGTGCATGAAACGGAAAACTCCGGAGTCGCGTAGCGACGGCATGAAGGTAGCCGTGGGTTTCAACCCACGGCGGTCATCGGTCATCGGTCATCGGTCATCGGTCATCGGTCATCG
>CAIPEB010000212.1 GCA_903863885.1 uncultured Planctomycetaceae bacterium
AGATCACCGCGCCCGCGGCCCCCAAGCTGGTCGTATCCAGCGAGTTGTCTTCGTTGGCCTCGTACGCGTCGTCGACGGCCACCGGCGGGCGGCCGTCGATGATCGTCACCGCATAGTCTTCGACTTCACCCCGCAGCACCAGGCCGTAGGGCTCCAAGCCACCGGTCGGGCTGATGCGGAAGCGGGCATAGCTGGCCCCGGCATCCGCCCAGGTCGGGGTCGTCACGCTCAACTCGTTTTGCCCGGCCACGACGGCCACGCTGTCGAAGACCTTCTCGGTGATGTCGAACGTACCGCTGCGATTGAAGTCGACCCACCCATCCAGGAAACCGTCCGCCGAGGCGACGACGGTGATGGGCGTGGTGGTCGTGTACGCGTTGAACACGCCGGGCAAGGTCCAGCCATTGCCCAGATCCTTGCCAAACAGCACGCCGTCATCGTCGTTGCCGTCGCTGTCGGTGTCGTCGCCGTCGGCGGCCGCATTCGGCTGGCCATTGGGATCGGCGTCCACGCCCGAGCCCAGGTACAGCGGCTGATCCGGCAGAATCACATGCCGCGCCGCGTCACTGGTCAGCAACGTGTGGTACAGCGAATTCGGCCGGCTGGGGATCGTGTCGGGAGCGTCGCCGTAATCGAACGCCAGATCACCCAGGATGATCGTGAACCGCGTGCTGCCGTCCGGTTGGTTCGAGCGCAGCCGATTACCGGCGAGGTCGGAAATAACCAGATTGTCCAGCGTCAGCACGTAGACGCTGTCCGGCTCCCAGATCTCCGACAGGGGACTGAGCAGCAGCGTAAAGGTGCCCGCATTGTAGCCCAGCACAAAGTCCACGCCGGCTCGCAGCGGGAGTCCATTCTGGGTCAGCGTGACCGTCGTCGGATTGACCGTCGCTGGCGAGACGCCGGTCCCCTCGTCGGACAGCAGCAGCGAGAAATACTCGTACTGCCCATTGGGCAAGCGGACCACGGTGGTGTTCGGATCGCTGTCTTTGCCGTCCGCGTCGTTATCCAGCGGAATCACCAGTTCCGCGGTCGGCGTGAAGAAGTCGCCCTGGTCGGCGCGGTCCAGCGCCCCGCGGTCCTTGAACACGTTGGCCCCTTGGCCCGGCGGCGTGCTGACCGTCGTATCATCGACGCGTTGCTGCCCGTACGCGTCGGTCTCAGGCGTCAGGATCGGCGACGGCGGGATGGCGAGCGGGCTCTTGATCGTCACAAATGTCGAGCGGTCGGCCAGGCTGTCCAAGGAACTGTCGATGGCGCGCGAACCGGACTCGAGATAGAAGTTTCCCGCGGCTTCGTTCACAAACAGCGGGTCGGTGGGCGCCAACAGGATCGGGAAAGCGCCCGTTCCGCTGTTGCCGGCCCCCGCGACGTTGTTCGTATTGTTCTGGAACAGGTTCGCCCCCAGCACAGTGCTGCCGGACGTCCCGTCGATATTGATCCCGAAGCCGAAATTGGCCAAGATATTGTTCAGCAGTGTCGGGCTGGCGTTTTGTTGGACGAGTATTCCCGAATCGTCGGTTTTCTTCCCAAACACCGTGTTATTCACGATCCGGGCGTAAGGCACCGGCGCCAGCTGACCTGCGGTGCTGTCCCCGCTGACTTTAATGCCGCCCCAGCCGTTGCTGGCCACGACGTTGTTGGAAACCGTGACCCCCGGCACCAGGCGTTGCGTGTTCAACTCGCGGAGATTGCGAACCGAGCCGGGATGCGCTAACTCGTCGCCCGCCCGCGTGACGATGTCCGTGCCATAGGCCGTCGCCCCCCGCACGCCGGCATCGAC
>CAIPEB010000213.1 GCA_903863885.1 uncultured Planctomycetaceae bacterium
CGACGATAAGCCAGATCAGTTGGTCGGCCTGCATCACGAATCCTCCATGTCGAGACACTGCGGGACGAAACGTGGGTAATCTACTTCTGGCGAACCGCTGTGCCGCCCATCTGAAACGTGACCGTACCGCCCATGTCCTTCACGGTTATTGTCCACTCGAAGGTATTCTCGTCACGAAACCGGATAGTGGTCACCCCCGTATCACCCGCTCCCTGTCTGTTGGTGAAAGTGAACATCCGCTTGCTCTCGTCCCAAGTCCCGGTCGCTTCAACGTAGAACCCCGATTGGTGGAAGTACCACCAACCTACGTTCCGCAGGTCGCGTCGGGAATTTCGGCCGGGTTTTGCGCGACGAGCGAAGAAACAAGACGAAGAGATGCTGGAGCGAAATGGTCTGCGGACTGGGCGAATGTTAGCCGGGAAAGCGGGTTCGACAAGGGGAGTCTCGGGGCGCGCGGAATCTCGAAAAAAAGTTACGAAAAATCCACTTGACGTAAATCGCGCGGCACACGACTTACGTCAATGTCTCTCGACGTAAGTCGCGCGCGAAAATTTTTGCCCCTTGTCGAATTCGCTCGACATCGCAATTCTGTGGCGACCTTGATTGTGATTTCGCTTGGTCGTCTCAGGAGGTTCGTCATGTCGAGAGGCAAGAAGTCTCGTTCGTCGGCGCGTCGTGGTTCAGCTCGGCGTCGGGTTCCTGTGGCGGAACCGCTCGAGCCCGGTCAGCCGTCTCAGGCCCCAGGGCTGACGCTGCGGTCGTATCAGGTAGGCGCGCTACCGCTAATCAATCGGATCCTGGAGCGGATGCGGTTGGAGGAGTTCTTCCAAGAGTATCTGCCTGCGGATGATTCTCGTTGTCAGTTGCCTACCGCGCAGGCTCTGCTGGTCTTCGTCCGGAATGTGCTGATGTCGAGAGAACCGGTCTACGCTGTGGGAGGATGGGCCGCGCAGTTTGCTCCCGACCTGTTCAATCTGTGGACCGAGCAAGTGGCGTTACTGCACGACGATCGCTTGGGACGCTGTTTGACGCGGCTGTTTGTGGGCACTGGCCCGGAGCTGATCTTGGCCGTGGTGCGCCACGTCATCGCCGAGTTCCAAGTCACCCTGGACGAGCTTCACAACGACTCGACCACGGTCTCTTTCTACGGGGCCTATGAGGAGGCGGCGGAGGAGGGTCTGCGTCTGGGCCGAGCCACGCACGCGATCACCTGGGGCCACAACAAAGACCATCGGCCGGATCTGAAGCAACTGCTGTACACACTGACGGTCAGCCACGATGGAAACGTGCCCGTGTACTTCACCAGCCACAGCGGCAACGTGGTGGACGATACCACGCACGTGGCCACTTGGGACTTGTTGTGTCAGTTGGTGGGAGGTCCCGATTTTCTATATGTGGCGGATTGCAAGCTGGCCAGCCAGGAGAACCTGGGCCACATCGCCCGCCGCGGGGGACGTTTTGTGACCGTCATGCCGCGGACCCACGGCGAAGACGAGCAGTTCCGCGCGCAGCTGCGTCAGTCTCCCGACGCGGTTCGTTGGGAGCCCTTGTACGAGGTCACGAACGAGGACGGGGTCGTTACGGATCGCTTGTTCGTCTGCGCCGAGGAGAGCCTCAGTTCCGATGGCTACCGGTTGCTGTGGTACCGCAGTACGCGGAAGGCCGAACTGGACCTCGCCGCACGAACTCGCCGCGTGCAACGGGCCTTGGCGGCTTTGACGGAGTTGCGTGAGCGGCTGTCGAGCCCCCGGACAAGATTTCGCGAACGTGCCAAGGTGCAACGTGCCGTCGATGATCTGTTGGCCGAGTGCGAGGTCGAGTCGTGGCTCCGCGTCAGTCTCGAGGAACGAGAAGATGCCACGTATCGGCAGGCTCAACCAGGCCGTCCGAGCAAGCACACCAAGTACAAAAAAGAGACCCGTCCCCGCTACTACTTGACGTGGGAGTTGGACGCTGTCGCTTTCGCGAATGCCGAGCGAGAGGACGGGATCTTCCCCTTGCTGACCAACGACCGGCAGTTGAATGCCGAGGAGGTGCTGCGGGCCTACAAACGACAGCCGCTGATCGAAAAGCGATTCTCCCAATTCAAGACGGACTTCGCCGTCGCCCCGGTGTACTTGAAAGACGTGGGGCGGATTCAGGGGCTGCTGGCGATCTACTTCTTCGTGTTACTGGTGCAGACGTTGCTGGAGCGCGAATTGCGCCAGGCGATGGCGCGCAAAGGCATCGACTCTCTGCCGCTGTATCCCGAAGGACGCCCGTGTTCGCGGCCTACAACGGCGAGAGTCATCGAGGTCTTCGAGCCGATTCAACGACACGTGCTCACGCTCGGCGACAACGAACCGCAATGCTTGGTCACGGAACTCACCAAGCTCCAGCGCCAGATCCTCAAGCTCCTCGCGCTCTCACCCGCAGACTACGGCCATTGATTCGCCCCTCGCCGCCAGCCAAAATCCCGGAGATATTGGTTCGACGACCTGCGGAACGTAGGTGATACCGCTCATCGGCCGGACGGTACTTCACCGGTGCCAGATCCTGGACCGCAGCCCCCAAGAGCGCCGCACATCGTGTTTGCTCCTCCGGATCTTCCCGCTCGACGCGCTCGGCACGCTCAGCACGCTTGGCATGCTCGGCACGCTCGAGAACCTGGTCGAGCA
>CAIPEB010000214.1 GCA_903863885.1 uncultured Planctomycetaceae bacterium
CGATCACCGGCAAGCAACTGCGTTCCTCCGTATTGCTCGGACATATCACGCCTCCACTCACAAGTATTCCGCCACAGGGACGCGCCGCGTCGTTCGGACCGATACCTGTTTATTGGAGTATTGCCCGTTGTCGGGCACTAAAGTCATCATCGCACGATTTGCCACCTGGACAACTCGGGAATATGAGGATTGCGGCGTAGCAGGATCCACTACACCCGGGCGGGTGAGAATATCGACAGACGCGTCTCGGGATGAGGCAACCGGGTCCCAAGGCTCGGCCGATAGCCCTCTCTTGCGTGCAGCCCCAACGATGCGACAGCTCACATGGAGCTTCCGAAGCTGAATCGAGGTTCGTTTTGGACGACCAATTCGAGTCAATCCCGCAAGTCATCGAGCAGATCACTCAGTGCCTCGTCATGGACCGCCGCGGAATGATCGTGCCCGTTTCGCGCGAGTGAATCCAATCGCCCTGTCTGAACGCGCCACGATTCGAAATCCGCGAGGTTGATCGACGACGGGCGTGGTGCGGTCCACGGGAATTCCGTTTCGGCAAGCGCACGATCCGTTGCTCCCTCATGCTCCGAATTGCGATCTCGCGGAGCACTCGCACAGGCCGAACCGGTCTTGGGAAGCAGGAACCCGAGGCCGGCCGGATGACTCTCCGCGAACGAAACTGCGGCAGGCAGCCGCCGCTGGCCAGGTTGCAGCGTGCCGGTCATCAATTGATCGACGTCCGCCCGCGGATCCAGGTCGCCCAACCCCAGCACGTGTCCCATCTCATGCATGACGACGGTCAGCAGATCCACCTGTTCGGAGGCCGGATTTCCAACGCTCGCAGCACTTGTTCGAACCGACGCCGAGAACTCCTCGTCAATCGCCGGGGTCGCATCGACGAACCAGCCCAGTCCCGCTCCGTCGTCATCGACCACGATTCGCTCCGATGAAGCAAAGCCCAGATAACCGGGTCCGCTCAGGTCGGCGATCGTGATCGGAACGCGCGCAAGCTGTTCAACGTCCGCAGGATCGATGCCGGTTGAAGACCAGCGAGAGATTGCCGCGGCAACGATCGGCCGCAGGGCGGCCGGAGTCACGATCGCGCTGCTTGCGCCCACGGCGGCAACTGCGGGCCGCAGCGGAGAGGCGACGGTAATGGACAGGCTTTCGGTCAACACGGCGGCCGGACTGCCGCTGTCGGTCACCTTCCATGTCAGGCTGCCGGTGCCGGTGCGGCCCGAGAGCGTCTTGATCTTCAGCCCGCGCAGGTCGCTGATCGAGAGACTCGCATTGACCAAGACGGCGGTTCCCGTGGACTTGAACAGTTTGACGAAATCGGGAATGCTCGTCACGGTATATTTCAACGTCTGACGGGACTCGTCCGTCCCGCCGCCCGGGCCGTAAGTCAAGCCGCTGAGTCCGAGCGTGACGGCCGTGGTATTGGCGCTGTCCCTGCGCACGCTGACGGGTACCACCGCGCCGGCGGTGCGGACGGGTACGTCATTAACGGCCGTGACGGTGATCGCGAGGCTTTCGGTCAGCGATTGAGCAGGCGAACCGTTGTCGGTGACCGTCCAGACGAGTTTGCCCGTGCCGGCGGCGTTCGACACCGTTCGGTAATTCAATCCCTGGAAATCGGCCGCCGTCACGCTGCTGCCTGCGGTTATCGCAGTTGATCCGTTCGGCCTGAGGATCTGCACAAACGAGGGAATCGTCGTCAGCGTGAACTTCAGCGTCTGGGTTGCCTCGTCCGTTCCGCCGCCCGGGCTGTAGGTCAAGCCGCTCAGCCCCAGCGAAACGGCCGTGCTCGCACTGTCTTCCAGCACGCTGATCGGACTGGCCGTGCCCCCGGTGCGTACCGGCGCGTCGTTGACCGCCGTGACCGAAATGGTGAGGCTCTCGGTCAACGTCTTGTTCGGAGAACCGTTGTCGGTGACGGTCCACGTCAGCACACCGGAGCCGGCCGCGTTCGGCACGGTCTTGTATTTCAGGTTCTTCAGCTCCGTGCCGGTCACGCTGCCTCCGGCCAACACGCGAGTCGTTCCATCCCCCTTGTACACCAGCACGCTCGACGGAATCGCAGTCACCGCGTACGTGAGCGTCTGGCCGATCTCATCCGTGCCGCCGCCCGGACCGTAAACCAGAGTGCTCAGCCCCAGCGTGGCGGCCGTGGTATTGAAGCCGTCCTCTTTCGCCGTGATCGCCTTGATCGTGCCGGCTGTCCGCACCGGCGGATCGTTGAAGCTCACAACGGTAATCGCCAGACTTTCCGTGAGCGTCCGTGCGGGCGAACCGTTGTCGGCCACTTTCCAGACGACATTGCCGGTTCCGGTGCCGCCCGTTACCGTCGCGAATTTCAGACCTGCCAGGTCCGCGCAGGCGAGCGTCGTGCCGGCCCGCACCGCGGTGACCCCGTCGGCCCTGAATAGCTGCACGAACGAAGGAACCGTCGTCACCGAGCAGGACAGTTGCTGAAGCGATTCGTCCGAGCCGCCGCCGGGCCCGTAGGCCAGTCCGCTCAGCCCGAGCGATACCGGACTCGGCCTGGAACTCTCCTCGACGGTGATCGCAGAGATCGTGCCCGAAACACGAGCCGGCGGATCATTCACCGCCGCAACGGTCAGCGTCAGACTCTCGGTGATGGTCATTGCCGGCGAACCGTTGTCCGACACGGTCCAGGCAACCGCTGCGCTCCCGCTGATTTCGGCCAGTGTCTTGTACTTCAATCCCGAAAGTTCCGCGCCGGTGAGCGACGTGCCCGCCTGCACCTGAGTGGTTCCGTCCTGTTGGAACAGACGCACGTGGGACGGAACGCTGGTCAGTGTATAGGTCAGCGTCTGGCCGGCCTCGTCGCTGCCGCCGCCGGGACCGTAAGTCACGCCCGTCAGGCCCAGCGTCACCGCAGTGCTGTTGGCGCTGTCTTCCAGGACACTGATCGGCGTCAGACTTCCCGTGAGGCGCGCGGGCGGATCGTTCACCGGTGTCACGGTGACGCCCAGGCTCTCCGTCAGCGACTGCGCGGGCACTCCGCTGTCGGTCACGGTCCAGGTCAGGCTTCCGGTACCCGGAGTGTTGGCCGTCGTCTTGTATCTCAGGCCGCGCAGTTCGGTGACCGTCAGCGTGCCGCCCACCGGCACCGACGTCGTTCCGTCTGCCTTGAAGATCCGCAGGCTCGCCGGAATGACCGTCAAGGTGCAGATCAGCGTCTGGTTCGATTCGTCCGACGCACCGCCCGGACCGTAGTTCAGGCTGGTGATCCCCAGCGGCACCGCCGACGATCCGGCACTGTCCTCGACGATATTCAGGCCCGAAAGCGAGCCGGCTACTCGCACGGGCGCGTCATTCACCGCCGCAACGGTCAAGGTCAGGCTTTCGGTCAGTGTCTTGGCCGGCGAACCGTTGTCGGTGACTTTCCAGACCAGGGTGCCGGTGCCGTTGGCGTCGGCCACTGTCTGGTACTTCAGGTTCCGCAGTGCCGACAACGACATCCGCGAGCCAAGCTGTCCCGCTTTGACCTGCGTCGCGCCGTTCCAGACCGTGATGAACGAGGGGATGGCGGTAACCTGATAGGTCAGCGACTGGACGCCCTCGACGTTGGAGGACAACGGACCGGGGGCGTAACTCAATCCCGACATGCCGAGCGAAACGCCGACGGTCGAGGCGCTGTCTTCCAGAGCGAGTACGGGACTTGGCGCCGTTCCCGTCTGGACCGGCGCTTCGTTGGCCGGCGTAGCGCCGTACGCGACGTCGGTCTGCACGAGCTGTGTACCCGCCATCGAAAAGACCGATATGGTGACGACTCCTTCCAGGGCCGGATGCTTCAGAGCAAAACTGCCCGTGCCGCTGGGACTGAGAAGCACCTGAAAACCCGGCGCGCCGCTGGAGTCCGTCGACATCACCGTTCCGCCGCTCGCGGTCACGGTCACATACGAGTTAGCGTCTCCCCACAGCGAGAACTGGTCGATGCTGGTTCCGTCGGCGAAGTTGTTGCCGCCCGGCTGCCGCATCAGAATCATCGAGCCGTTGGGAGCGGCCGTGATCGACACCGTGACCCCGCTCGGCGGACCTACGGTTCCCGACACGTTGGTGAACTCGCCGCTGGTGAGGATCGTCTGGTCGCCGTTGAGGTTATAGGCATAGACCAGGCCCACCGCGGTCAGCGTGTTCAGCGTGACCGCCCAGGTATCGATGTCCTCGTCATCCGGACCGCCGATGCCGTTGCCCGAGTTCAGCACGACGTTATTCCCGATAACGTTCAGGAATTCACCCGTGAGGTTGTCGGTGATGGTGCCTTCATAGTCACTCAGTCCGTTCTGCACGCCCGGATAGTCGGCCCAGATCGTGACCTTGCCGAGCTTGCCCAGCGCCTCGTCGTAGGCATACACCGCGCTCAGGCTGATATTCCCCGGTGCCAGGAATGTGATGTTGCCGCCGGCCGTCTGCACGAGTGTCCCGTCGGCCATGATCAGATCGCCCGAAGCGACGCCGTTGACCGCGTTGCTGTCGTGATAGTTCGTTCCCGCGGCCGCTACGACGCTGCCCAGTCCCGACGTGCTGATCAGGACCATGCCGTTCATGTACAGGTCGTCGCCCGCATAAAGCCGGACGATGCCGTTGCCGCCCGTGGCCATCACGTTGGAATTGAGCGTCAGATCCGACGAATCCGTGCTGCCTTCCGCGGCCAGCGTGATATTGCCGCCGTCCGCATTGATGATCGGACTCAAGAGTTCTACGGTCAGCCAGCTGCTCGACCGCACGGAAATATGATCCAGTCCGGTGGGAATGGCGTCGAGATTGGTGATCGTCAGGCCCGTCAAGTCATTCACGACGCCGATCGTCAGGCCGCCGAACACGTCCTCGATGTTGATGCAGCCCTTCACGGTCGTCGCTGCCAGCCGCACCACGTCGATGTCCAGGTCGCCATCGTTGTGCGGCTCCCCGATACCCAGGCCGCTGGCGGACTTCAGCCCCAGAGCCAGCGCGATGAACATCGGCGCCTCGCCGATGCTCGCATCCACCAGTCCGCCGCTGCCGTCGCTCAGTCCGCCTTCCGGGCCTTCCCAGTCCGAAGTGGCGCTGACATCGCCAACGGAATCGTCGTTGTCGCTGTTGGCGTTCACAGCGCTCACGCCGAGGTTTCCCGGCGCGCGAATCGTGATGTCTCCGGATGCGGTCTGCAGGTTCGTATCGGAATCCATCAGCACGTCGCCCGCGGCTGAACCGTTCTTCAGCGTGCCATCCTGGAAATCCGTGCCGGCCGAAGCCACGACCTCGCCCGTGCCCGCGTTGTCCACCAGCGCGTCGTTCGTCAACAGGATCGAATCGCCCGCATACAGGTTGATGATGCCGCTTCCGCCGCTGGCCGTAACGGTGCCGTCCAGCGTCAGGTCGTCGGTCGCGGCCTTTCCGCCCGCCGACAGCGTGATGTTGCCGCCGTCCAGGTTCGCAACCGTGATATCGGCAGCCAGCGTGAGCCAAGTACTGGAGCGCACGGTAATGTGATCCGAACCGCTCGCCGTCCCATCGCCATTGTTGATCGTCACTCCGGACAGGCCGTCGACCGTGCCGATCGTCAGACCGCCGGACAAGTCCTGGATATTGATGCAGCCGGTACGAGTCACCGCCGCCACCTGCGCCACGACCGTATCCAGATCGCCCGCGTCCGGAGCTTCGCCGACTCCCAGGCCGGTCGCGGCACGCAGCACGAGATCGTCGCCGGTGATGTTCGCCGCCTCGTCGCTGCTGGTGTCGCTGATCGCGCCGACGTTGTCGCTCAGACCGCCCAGTTCGCCGTCCCAGTCGGCCCAGACCTGAACATTACCCGATGTCGCAACGCCGTCGCTGTCGGCATTCACGACACTCAGGCCGATGTTGCCCGGCGCCAGGATCGTGATATTGCCGGATGCGGTCCGCAGCGCCGCAGCCGAAGCCATCAGCACGTTGCCGCCGGCCGTGCCGTTTCGCGGCGAGCCGTCGTGGTGGTCCGTGCCGGCCTTGATCCAGACGGCTCCGCTGCCCAGGTTGCTCACGGTCGCGGTTCCGGTCCATGCGACCGAGTCGCCGGCATACAGGCTGACAATGCCGCTCCCGCCCGTGGCCGTAACCGTACCCGACAACGTCAGGTCGTCGGCCGCGGTCGTTCCCTCGGCTGCCAGAGTGATGTTGCCGCCATCTGCATTCAACACCGTGACCCCGGCTGTAACCGTGAGCCACGTGCTCGAACGCAGCGTCACATGGTTCGAACCGCCGGCCGTGCCGTCGGCATTGGTGACTCCCAACTGCGACAGTCCGTCGAAGGCCGCCACGGTCAGACCGCCGTTGAGATCCCGGACGTGGAAGTCGCCGCTCGCGGTGGTGCCGATCAGGGTGACAGCCGCCATGTCCAGATCCATCGTGTCAGGCGACGTGCCTGAGCCGATGCCGCTTCCGGCCCGCAACGCGACCTGATCGGCGGTAATGTTGGCGGCCTCGCCGTTCAGATTGTCGAAGATGGCTCCTTGCAGGTCCGACAGCCCGCCGCCGATGCCGGCGTAGTCCGCCGTGATGATCACGTCCCCGAGCGATGCGTCGTCGTTGCTGTTGGCATTCACCGTGCTCACATACACATTGCCCGGCGCCCGGATCGTGATGTTGCCGTTGGCCGAGCGAACCGCCGCGCCCGTGGCGAGTGTCACATCGCCGCTGCTGCCGCCGTTGATCGGCGTGCCGCCGTGATAGTCCGTGCCGGCCATGATCAGCACGCTGCCGCTGCCCGCGGCGCTGATCACGCTGGAGCCCGTCAGGCTGATCGAATCGCCCGCATAGACCCGAATGCTGCCGTTCCCGCCGGACGCGGTGATGTTGGCATTCATCGTCAGGTCTTCGGCCGCAACCGAGCCGCCGGCGGCGAGCGTGATGTTGCCGCCATCCTGATTCAGCACGGCCGCGTTGACGATCAGCGGGCTGGCCGTCGTGATTACGATCGCATCTTCGAGGTGGTTGTTGACCGCATCGAGAATCGCGATTCCGCTCAGCCCGTCCACGGTCCCGACGGTCAATGCGCCGGTATTGGTGATCTGGATATCGCCGCTCTCGGTCACGGCAGCCAGGGTCAGCGCCGAACCGCTGGTAACCGTCTCGATCGCGCCGTTCGTGTCGCCTGCGTCGCCGATGCCGGTCTTGGCGCGCAGGGCCAGCGAAGCGGCACGGATGTTGGGCTCGCTGGTGCCGGCGTCGATGATCGCACCGTTGTCCGAAGTGACCCGGGCCTCTCCGGTCGTGAGCAGACTGCCCAGGACGATGCGACCGTCCGCCGCCAGATCGATCGATCCGCTGCCGGAGTCGATGCGGGCGTCGTCGGCCATCAGGATCTCGCCGCCCAATGCGCCGTCCGAGGCATCGGCCGTCACCGTGATGGTTCCGCCGGTGGAAAGCAATCGCCCGGTCGCGGCCATGACCACGTTGTCCGCGGCCGTCACGGTCACCGGACCGTTCGCGCCGGTGACGTACGCGTTGATGGTCACGTCGTTCGCTGATCCGCCGGCCGTCAGCGCCACCGACGCCGACGCCGTCAGCGTTCCGTCGATAGTCACGCTGCCGGGTGAAGCCGCCAGAGTGGCGCTGCCGGCCGCATTGGTGCCGACCAGGACCAGGCTCGAGTCTTCGGTGACACTCACGGCGCCCGTCGACGTCACCGTCAGCGAGCCGAAGTTGATTGTATCGCCGCTCTGAGCGCCGAGGCTGATCGATGTGCCCGTAAGGCTCGCGTTATTGGCGACGGTCAGACCGGCGCCCGACGAATTCGCGATGCCGGCGGTCGAAATGATCGCTGCGCTGCCCGCCGTGCTCGTGCCGATCAACTGCGTGCCCGAGTCTTCCGAAATATTCACGGCGCCGCCGCTGGAGAACGTCAGCGAACCGAAGTTGACGCTGTCCCCCGTCTGATTGCCGAGATTGATCGACGTGCCGCTCAAGCTGGCATTATCAGTAACAGCTAGACTGCCGCCGGCAGAATCTATAATCTCGGCCGAAGAAATAACTATTAGGCTAACTGCCGAGTTCGCTCCGCTTAACTGCGTACTGGAATCTTCGCTGATGCTAACGTCGCCACTGCAGGCGAACGTGAGCGAGCCGAGGTTTAGAGCCCCCCCCGCCTGACTGCCGAGGTGAATCGATGTGCCCCTGAAACTGGCATTATCCGTCACAGTCAAGCTGGCGCCGGCCGAGTCGTCAATATCAGCCGTCGAACCGAGCACGAGGCTGCCGGCGGTGTTTGCGCCGGTCAACAGGGTTGCGGAATCCTCGCTGATGCGGACGGAACCGCCGCATTTGAACGTCAGCGAGCCGAAGTTCACGGTGTCACCGGCTTGATTGCCGAGATCAATCGACGTGCCGCTCAAGTTGGCGTGGCCGGATACACTCAGGCTCGCACCGACCAAATTGGTAATGCTGCCGCCGGCCGAAAGGTCTAAGTCCATCATGCCGCTGACCGATCCGGACAGCAGCACCTCGCCGCCGGCTGCGACGGACAGGTCGCCGCCGCTGAGAGTCGCGGACGTGATGTTCAGGCCGTCTGTCTCCCGGACCAAGAAGTCCTGATTCGCTCCCGTGACCTTCAGATCCAGTGTTTCCACCGTCGTGAGCAACGTTCCCACCTGAGCGTCGGCAGTAATCGTCAGCGAACCGGCGGTCAGCATCTGTTGCGTCTCAAACGTGCCTCCCGCAGCCAGTTGAATCATCCCGCTGCCCGCGTTCAGTTCATCCATGACCTGCATGTCGTCTCCGGCCGACAGTTTGATGATCTGGCCGTCGAAGGTCGGAAGCAGCATGACCACGAGCGAACCGGTCACCGCGATCTCGATATTGCCGATGTATCCGGGAGCGAACAGTACATAGTCGCCGTCGACGTACGATGGAATGGTGCCTACCGTGGTCGGCCCCTCGGTGAGTCCCTGCGCCGAGGTGAACAGGATTTCGAGTTCGTCGCACGTTCCCCCCTGGCTCCCCTGCCCGATCAGGACAGGCGTCGGCATTGCTTCGCCGTGGAGCAGCGAGATCTTCCATGCCAGGACATCGACCATCGTTACACCTTGCTTGGCCACGTTGTCGATGTGATTGGCGGGTTCGCGGATCGATTCCAACGCATCGAGAATTACCTGGCTGGCCTCTCGGTAGACCCCGGCCTTTTTGCCTGCATCCACGTAATCGGCATAAATTGTCCCGCTGGAGGAAAGGCGAATGTCATTGCCCGTGCCGTCGGTCAAAGCTTCGACGTCCAAGGCGGTCAGATCGCCCATGGCGGCGACGGTGATCGCCCCGTCAAAGGCGACGATTCGTTCCAGGACAACGGCATCGCTCTCGGCCAGAACGATGTTGCCGGCGCCGGTCGTCTCGGCTACGAGCGTATCGACGGACGTATTCAGGCGGATGCTGCCCGCGGACTGCAGCTCCAGCCGACTCGCGAGAATCCGCGATATGAAGTCAGCTGTCAGACTCTGGCCGCTCAATTCGACCGTGGCGGCGGAAACCGTTCCATGATTCAGCGTGAGTGCTTGTGCGCTGTGGAGAGTGACCAGCGCTGCTGAATTCGTGCCCGTCAGGCCGCCCACGAATCCCGTTACCGCCAGATCGCCCGACAAGTCGACGTAGATCTCCCGCGGAGCCCGCAGATCCCAGGTCGTCCCGGCGAGCTGAGAAGCCTGCACGTTGATGATGCCCGAATCCTGGTCAACCCACTGCATCTGCCCAGTGGACTCGTCGTAGACTTGGCTGTGCACGGTACGAGTGCCGAGCGACTTGATTGCCAGTGTGCCGATCGTTCCCGACACATCCGCCGCAATGAAGATGTTCGCGTCCGACAGCAATTCCAGCCGATCGGCTTCGACGACCAGCGGCTGGTTGATCTGCAGGCCCGACTTCTGATCGAGTATGACCGTGGCACTCGTCAGCGCATCGGGCAGCCCCTGTCCGTCATTATCGCCATTAAAGTCGAACGTCAGCGCGTGATACTCGATCAGATCCGGAGCCGTAAAGAACGCATACGAATTCAATATGCCGGCGGCCGAAACGGCAACGCCGCTTCCAGCTTCGATCGCATCTCCGCTGAGTGGCTGCAGCACTGTCAAGTTTCCGCCGCTGCTGCTCAGCCTGACAATACCCTCGTCGCCACCAGCGAGGACGTGATGGACTTCCAGGTAGTTTGCCGCTGCGATCGTCACGGAACCATCCTGCGTCCAGACGTCCGTCAGTCGCACGCCCTGAAACACTTCCCCCGCACCGTCGGCATCGGTCAGTTCGATATCTCCCGCAACGGTTGTCACGCTGGGCAGTTCGTTGACAGCCGACTCCAGGCCGAAGATGCCGGTCTGCGAGCTGATGATCAGTTGGTCCGCCACAAGATCAACGCCCGAGTCGCTGCCGAATTCGCGAACGCTTCCGCCCGCGATCAGCGCAATGTCGCCGAGCGAAGAGACACCCGCCAGAGCGTCTGCCCCTGGTTCGGGCACATCCGCCGCCGACGTGTAGTACATGCCGGCCCGGACCCAACCAACCTCGATATCTCCGCCGGCCGTCACGGTCAGATCGTTGGCATCCGAGTTCTCCCAGAGATCCACTTTCTCGAGCACCACGGAGCCGCCCGCATGATTGACGGTCAGACTGCCGTCACGCACCGAGACCTCGCTCAATGTCAGAGTCCGCGTGCCCTGCTGAGTTATGGCGACGCTGCCGGGATCCCGAGTCTGAAGCGAAAGCGATTCAACGTCGGTGAGCAAATCCAGGCTTGTCCAGACCTTGACGTTCAAGGCGGCCGCTGTGATCGTGCCCCCCGCACCGCTGATCGCACCTTGGACATCCAGCGTCAGATCTCCGTCGCCGCCGACCGCAACGGTTCCCATGATCAGGTTGACCGGGTCACCACCGAGAGAAAGCGTGCGGAGCGTAATATCATTCGCGTCCGATTCGCCGAGGGTCTCGACATGAGTGGCCGTCAACTGGCCGCGAGCTTCGACATGGATCGGTCCATCGGCGGTCCGCACGTCGACCAACTCGAGCGAGCCCTGGCTGATGATCGTTATCGCCCCCGCACCGCTGATTTGCGCGTCAATACTGTTTCCCGCAACGAAAGCCTCGAATCCCGATTCGGCCCTGGCCCGGAGCAAGCTGGCATCAATCAGGCCGAGGCTCTGACTGATGGCACCGGCCGATGCAGTGAGTTCCACGCGGTCCGCGGCGGTGAGCGCTGACTGATCGAGCGTGATGCTGCCGGAAATCGCTCCCGCAGTGAGACGGATATCGCCGCCGGACTCGGTGGCTTGCAGGTCGGCGTAAGCTCCGCTGATGATATCGCCGGTTCGCGAGGAGCCCTGCCCCGCGCTGACGTCAATCAACTGGCCGGCATCCATCAGTCCGCCAACGGCCACATCACCGCCGGCGCTGATCGAGATCTCGATCGGCGACCGAACGGTTCCGCTCACCGCCAATTGACCGCCTGCCTGCAATTCGATCACGCCATCGGCTGCGTTTTCATCCACTTCCAACAGGCTCGAACTGCCGATCGTGATCGACCCGCCCGCAGTGAACGCGATGCCGTTTCCCGCAAGAAGTTCCGCATCGGCCGCCAGTGTCAACGGGTTCGCGGCCCCGCCGGGCACCGCGCCGTCGATCTCGACATCGACACCGGCCGCGATCTGGAACGATCCGCCGACAGCCTGAGCCTTCGCCCGAATCGTCACGTCCTGCGAAGCCTCGATATCGATCCCTCCGCCTGCGTTGAGCGATTGGCCGGCGAATACTCCGTAAGGCAACTGCGTCCCCGCGCCGGCGGCACGACTGCTCACAATGAGGCTCTGCTTTTCGATTACCGGCTGCGAATTCCAGAGCGTAATCGTCTTGTCCTGAACGACCTTGGTTTGCACGTCGTGCGTTTCGTAGCGCGGACGTTTGCCGTAGAGATCCTCGGAAGTGCTCGTCCAGCTGTAATTGAGCGTCAATCGTTTGTCGGAGATGCTGTGCCAGATCGACGTCCAATCGTACGTATAGTCGTGGAACGTCTCGTTGATGTAATGGTTCAGATACCAGTTCGGAGTCGAATCGAGGCGGAAGTGAATATCGGCGCTGCCGGGGTTGGCGTAAGCATAGCCCGTGCTCCCGCTCTCGGGCACCGTATACCACCCGGAGCTATCCAGGAAGATATCGTCGTCGTCGCTCAAGACCCAATCGCCGCCGCCATCATCCTCGCGGATCATTCCGCGCAAGTAGACCTGGTCGCCATGCTCCAGCGTGCCGCTCCAGATTTTCCAGTTGAAGTCGTACCATCCGTTATCTCCGCCGCCACCCCACCCGTATTGCGCGAATCCGACGTTGCCTGAAACTCCGGCCCAGACCAGCGCCCACTCCTCTTCCGCTCCGTCCTCGGTATCGATGCTGATGAACGCCTGTGTCCACCAGATATCGATATCGAATTTTCTGTCTTCCGCACTGCCGACGCGCTCGCTGTGACTGTCGTGCAACGACACGGAAGTCACGCTTGCCGTATCCGATCGATATCCGGTGGGCACCAGCACGTAACGGCCCGTGCCATACGTGCCAGCCACCGCATCGGCAGCGCCCGTGGGATTGTCATAGACGTTCGCCTCGCTGCCCGTGGACTGCCAACTCCAATTGGGAACTCGCGAACTCGAAACGGCATTGGCGCCGCTGCGTCCATCGACCAACGAAAACACCCGATGGCCGTCGCGGTTGTAGCTCACAGCCCAGCGTGCATCGCTGTTATCGTAGTCCGACTCACGATAATAGGTCTGCGACAGCGACTGGTGGTCCGACTTGTCCTGCGTGTACAGGACTTCGGCCTGGTCGCGATACTGGCCGACCGATTCGTACGACGTCGCCGGAGCACCCTGACTGGTGACGCGAAGAACATCCTCGTTAGCGCCGAGCGGCATCCGGATGTACTTGTCATTCCATCCCGCAACGTCGATGAAGTAGACGAGTTCTTCATTGCCGGCCCATGCAGGAACCCAGGTCTGTTCGGTTGGAACACCGTCGATCACCTGGTGATGGACGGGATTTGCGTAGCCAAAGTCGTACACCGGCATATAGCCGAGCGTCTTGAGGACGGCGGTGCGCTGATCATCGGACAGTTGATTGAACGTCTTGTAAGTGTCCTGCCGATAATCCGATGAAGGTACGCTGTTGATTCCGTACGCACTCCAGTTGACGACGGGAATGCCCAGCTTTGCGTGCGGGAAGTCACTGCTGTTGTAGTAGTCGACGCCCTCGATGAACCACTCGCGGAACTGAGCGCTCGCAGACGCCCGCGGGTTGAAGTACCCGTACTGCGTCAGCGTCACATCCATGGTGTTCCACTGATTGCCGATCTTCACCTCTTCCATGCCGACCTGTTCGGTCACGGTCGTGGTAACCCAAGAGATTTCGGGAACGTCGATCGTGCCCACGGCTTCCTGTGTATAGCCGGTGATCAGATCCACCGTGGGGGATGATGTCACAAACACGGGACGCGGCGCCGGCTTCAATCCCGGTCCCAGATCGGCGACCGCCTGAACCGTCGCATCGGCCCCGGAGCGGATGCGCACATTGCCGTCGGCATCCAGCACACCCGCAGCCAGAACTTGCACCACACCGCCATTTAAATCGCTCGCGGCCAGCGTGCCCGAAGTGAGTTTCGAAAGACTCCATCCCGGGTCGATTCCCGCGTTGACTTCGATGTCGCCGGAGGAACGAACGTCACCCGCAACCGTCACTTCGCTCGCGCCATTCAGAAGCGAGCGACTGCCGCCGCCCGCCGTGGTGACCGTGCCGTACACAAGCACCTTGTCGGCCAGAAGATGAACCAGATTCGCGGCGGCGACATCGCCGGCGGGCAAGACTCCGTCAGCCGACGTCACGACAACCGAGTCCGCCGCCCTGAGCAGGATCTTGCCACCCGAACTCGATGCCTGAATCGTTCCACCAGCGACGGTCACATCGATACCTTCGAGCGCGATCGACTCGGAGGCAACGACGCGCCCCAGTACGATCACGTCGCCCGATTGCGAAGTGCCGATGACTGTTCCGACCTGAGGCACCAGCGACCCACCGTCCACCTCCGTCACGTCGCCAAGTACGCCGGATACCACCAGATCCCCGGTCGCCGCAATCGTCACGGTGCCACCCGTGGAAGTCGTGACGACGCCCCCCGAGATCCGCTGCTCGTCCGCGCCGACAACGAGCGTCTGAATCAGGACGCCATTGCCCGACGCGTCCGTTCCACCGGCCAGGGAAACCAGCGAATCGGCCCGCAGCAGGCCATCAATCAACAACAATCCCGACGCCGAGATATTTATACTGGATCCATCATTGAGAGCTTCAATGAGACCCGCCAGCTGCACATCGCTATCGCCTGCTATTGCGATTGTGCCCGGACTCGCACTTGTCAGACTTTCTCCGCCCGTCGCATCGGCGCGGATCGTGCTCAAGGCATTCATTGCCAGTTGGCCGCCGACATTCAACTCGACTGAGCCTGTCGCCTGCAGCGTTCCGCCGCGCACTACGTCCTTCCCGTATTCGTCGATTCCCGCTCCGCCCAGCGTTAGAACGCCGGTCGCATCGATATCCAAACGAGCGGCGGTTCCGGTCCAGATCGAGTTTCCTTCACCATCCAAATCGGCGCCGGCCAGAAGCGAACCGACGACAGTCGCGTCCCGTGCGTCAATGTCGATGCGACTGTCGTCAGCCGTCGTCACCACTTTGGACCCGGAACTGACCGTGAGCGCGCCGCCCGCATCGAACGACAACTGATCGCGTGTCCGCAGCAGGACACCCGCCATATAGCGCTGGCCATCAGGCAGAGTCGGATGATCATCCGCGACGAGCACCTGCCCCAGGCGAATGTCGCCGTCCGCCTCCAGCGTCAACCGCTCGCCGGATGCAAGAACATCCAACTCTGTGTCGAACGCCAGTATTTCGCCCGCCGTCACTCGCAGCGAACCGGCCAGACTGAAATCGCCGTGAAGCAGGGCCATGCCGTCGATGTCGACTTCGACTTCGTAGTCACCTGCCGTTGGCGTAGCCGAAGAACTCGTCACGACTCCCGCAATATCCACATCGTGCCCGAAAAACTGAATGCGCCCGCCCGTCGCGATATTGCCCGATTCCCGTTCAACGGTTAACGAGCCGGTGGTTGAAGACAGGCGAATCAAACTCAGATCCACGCTTCCCGGTCCCACAGGGTTGTTGATCGACACGTCGTTCAACCCCGTGATCAGGATCCGTCCTCCGCCTCCCAGTGACTTCATCCGGCCGGTGCCGTAGGTTTCGATGCTTGTCGCACCCGGCTGCTCAATCGAACCAGCATTGATAATGATGTCGCGATCTGCCTCGAGATTTCCGCGCAGCGTCAACGAATTAGCGGCGTTGATTACCACGTCCGAGCCGGTGCCTCGGGCCAGCACGTCGCCGCGGATCACCGCGTTGGCCCCGGGATTCAGGGCAATCGGAGCATGCACGGTCTCAAGCCGCCCGGTCGCGTCGAGTTCCACATCCACTCCGTCGTTCGAAGAGCCGCTGTACAAACTGATGCCCGCGTCGGCCAATACCTTGCCCGCAATGTAGAGCTTTCCGTTTTCCCCAAGCGGCGATCCGATGCTCACGGTCGACCCAGCCTCGGGAGCGTACAGCGTGTACGGAAGTGACGAAGTTCGCGTCTCATCCGCCAGCGCTGTGAAGCCGAGCAACTGGCCGTTGCTGCTGCCTTTCCTCAATTGAAAAACGTATGGACTTGCCAGCAACAGCTTTGAGTCGTAGAGCTTCACCTGAAAATCACGGTCATCCGGATCGGACTGGTAACCTGATCCCGTCGGATGGCTCGCGTTGTCCGACTGCGTAACGACCCAGTTCGCGCCGTCCAGTGCAGCCTGCAGGTCGGCCATCAAGTCCTCGATGCCCGTATTGCCCGCGGTTGCTGCGGCAGTGACCGTCACGGCGGCCTCGACCTCGAAGTCGACCTTGTCCAACCACACGGTCAGTTGCACATCGCTGCCGAGTTTGCCGTCGGCCGTCACAATGAAATCGTCCGCTTTGATTTCCTGCGTGTGTGCCGGTGCCAACAGCAATACCGGTCCGGGAGCGTTAAGATTGATCTGGCTGCCGGGGCGCCACGTGCTCATCTGCACCGAACCGTACAGCACGATGCCATTGCCCGAGTACTGCACGCCCTGCTCGACGGAATCCACGCCGCCCACCAGATCGATGCTCCTGCCTGCCTTCAGATCCAGCCCAACACGGATCTGGCTGTCGGCGTCGATGCGCAGGGTCGAATCGCCGTCGTAGGTGGTGATGCGGCGTCCCAGGTACTCGCCCGAGGCGTCGTACACGCTTTGAATAAGCCCGCCGGCAACGAGCGCCCCTTGAATGTTGGCATCGCCGGTCGACTCGATGGAAATAGACGCGGCCGGATTCACCGCCATGACTTCGCTGGCAGCACTGATGTACACGCCGACGCCGGCCGGATTCTCGCCGCCTACGATCTCGATGTGTTCACTGGTCCGCAGATAACCGCCCGTCTCCACCGAGATGCCTGCGGAGTTTTCGGTCATGCCGCCGATCCACGCTTGGCCGCCCGCCGCGATGCGCAACTGAGATATTTCCGTCGACCAGACAATCGTCTCGCCAATGCGCTGGCCATGTGCATTGAACTGCTGTGTCGAAGTGCCGCCCGACAGCAAGTTGCCCATCAACTGTACGTCCGTGCCGGCGGCGACTTGAACCAGACCTCCGCTGTTGTTCGACGTCCAACCCGTCGCATTCAATCCGCCCGATGTGGCGACAATCGCGCTCAGCCGATTGTCATCAATCCCCGCCGGACCGGCGGTAATCGTCACCGACTTCGTGGCCAGGACGCCCGAACCGACGTACACCTGCTGGCCGGCCACGATCGCCACGGTCGAGTCCGGACCTGCCCACGTCACACCGGACTCGCCGATGCTGCCCCCCGCGACGACGGCGCCCAGTAGATCAATATCCTGGCTTCCGCGAAGCGTGATGCGCGTACCCGCGTCGGACGTGCGCAAGGTTGCCGTGTCGCTTACGTAGATGCTCGATCCATTTCGATCCGCGCCGGACCAGTCTGTGCCAGCCAATTCAACGCCGCCGTACACGGACAGATTTCCTGCGACATTAACCCGGCCTTCCAAGTAGACCCATTTGTTCGACTGCAGCGTCAGGTCGCCGCCTGTCCCCGATACGTTGATGTTTCCGCGCACTATCAAGTCGTCGGACGTGTACAGATTCAAGTCCGTCTCGTCCTGCATCACCGTGAGCGTTCCGGTGAGCAGGAAACTGAACCCTCGCTGGCCGACCAGGTAGTGCGGCTCCATGATCCGCAGGCTGTCCATCGTGCCGTCATTCGTGGCATCGAACAGATACAGCACATATCGGCCGCCGGCGTCGTCCTCAACGAACCAGCGGCTTCCGGTGACCAGCGTGCTTACGGTCACGTCGCCGGCAAGGCTCAGGTCATTATCCGTGAACGTCGAACGAAGCGAATCGGGGAATTCGCTGCCATCGAGAGTCGCCGCGATACCGTCTGGCGGTGCGGATTCGGCCAGCACCTGCCCGGGCAGCGTATCGAAGAAGTCGGCGTGATCGAAGTTCGATTCGTCGGCGACGAGCGCCATTTCCCCGCTGGAAGTAACGCTGCCCGCGACCCACAATTCGCCCGCCGAATCAAGGGTGAGCGCGGCATCCTCGCCAACGATCGAGGGTGTTGTGCCGAGTTCGTCGAACTCCGCGCCCGCCATCACGGCGCTGCCGGACTCGATCCAAAGATGCGTGCCCGCACTGATTGCCAGATCGGCCCCGGTCCCCGGCGTAGAAACGATGCCACCCTGCAGATTCTGGAAGGAACTTGCCGCATCGACCCGCACTTGTGCAGCGGCGCCGCGGGCTTCGATCTCAGCAGCCTGCTTGATCGACTTCACCGTTTCGATATCGATCAGGCTGGCCGCGTTCAGCGTCCGGATGATGGATCCCGTGTCCGTTCGCAGACTGTTCGGACCGTCGGCATAGGTGGTAATCGCCCCGGTCCCCGTCGTGCCCCATACGATAATCCGAATCAGATCGTCCGCGACAACCCAGCCGCTGATGAGTGCCTGCTCTTCCACACTCATCAGAATTTGCCGAGCCGCCAGGCCCGAATCAGGCAATCCCATGGGCACATGGAGATTTACTGCGTTGATCTGCAGCAACCGGCCCTGCATTTCCAGCACATTGCCCGGCACCTGCGCATCGCCTTGAACATCGATCCGGTTCGCGGAGAGACTAATGTTGTCCCGCAATGCCGCGTGCACAACCCTTGCCAGGCCCGTCCCCGGAACGACGGTTGCGTCTTCGACGTCTCCGATCACCATCTCATTGGCCGGATGCAGCGCATCGCCGTCGAATCGATGGCCGATCGCGATCTGCGAGAAACCATCGGCCAGCGCCGCCAGGTCCCGCATCGAGAGGTTCAGGTAGCCGTCGTCGCCGTCGTCCGACCGGTCGTCACCACTCAGCGTTTCGGCGCCGGATCCCAGACGGTAACTGATCGCATGGTGAGTGCTGCGCAGAGTCAGCGCGCCCGACCCGGATATGCGATCTTCGCCCGACTCGAAGTCCATGTCGTCCGCGGTCAGGGAGATCGGCTGCATGGCGCTGGCCGCACGGATCTGGCCGGACATCAACGTCAGCGTCGCGTCGTCGGCTGCCAGCTGCACGTCGATCAATCCGCAGTCCGTGTAGAGGCCATCCCCGATTAGATTCAAATCGTCGGCCTCGCGCACCACGATCCTGGCATCGGTCCCGGTGCCGTGATTGATGACCTCGAGGTCCTTGACTGCCGTGGTCAGCGTGGCCGACAGACCGGGCGAATGAAGCCGCAGCGAACCGTCGGGAATATTGAACGTCACACCGTCGTTAACAATGCGGCCCGCGGCATCCACGGTCAGGGACACCGCACCATACGCCATCGGCTGGCCGGATCGCGTGGCGAACGTGGTCGTCGCCGCGTTGTCCGTCAGATGAACAAGCTCCGCGGTACTGTCGAACTCCAGACTCAGGCTGCCGATGACGAGCGTGTCCGCGCCCAGCACCGTCGAACGCCCCGTCGAGTCGACTTCCAGTTCGATGCGATCCTCGCCGGTCCCGCACATCACGTCCAGTTTGCCGGCCGTTTGCTGCGGCATCGAAATAATATCGTCGCCGCTGCCGCCCGTCACCGTGATCGTCGAGGAGCCATCCTGATCGCCGATCACAATCACATCATCGCCGTCGCCGCCGGATAGGCTGAGCGTCACGACGGCCTCCTGCGAGCTGACGTTGATCGAGTCATTGCCGCCCGCGCCGTATACGCGATCGTCGCCGCCGTCCGAGGCGATGACATCGTTGTCGTCGCCGCCGTCAAGCGTGTCGCCACTGGCGCCGCCGGCCAGACTGTCGTCGCCCCCTTCGCCGTACAGTTTGTCGCCGCCGTCGCCGCCGAACAGCCGGTCATTGCCGTTCTGGCCATGGATCTCGTCGTAGCCCGCATCGCCGTAAAGGTAGTCGGCCGCAGAGCCGCCATACAACATGTCATTGCCTTCGCCGCCGTACGCGTGGACCGTGCCGGTTCCGGTCAACAGCAGAGTGTCGTTCCCGGCCCCGCCATGTATTTCGACGTCGGCGTTGACATTCGGCGCGATGTAGACAAAGTCCTTTCCATCGCCCGCATCGGTCACCATGATCTTGCTGATACCGGCGTATGTCTGGCCGATACCCATGGAATACACGGTGATCGCGTCATCTTCCGCGGCAAAGATGCTGTAGGACTCGTTGATCACATCATCGTATTGATCGCCCCGCCGCCAGCCGTCTACGCCCATGTTCAGGTACAGGATGTCGCCGACTTTTCGGGCAATCACCGGCGGCGCACCCCAACTCCAACCCACATTGCCGCCGAATGTGATTCCGCATGCGGTTATTTCCAGTTCTGCCGATGCGCTGAACTCGCCGATTTCAAATTTCGCCTCAAGCCCGGCCAGATCGACGTCAATTTCAAATATTCCCAGGTCGATGCTGAAATTCACGCCGCCATAAATCCGGCCCATGAATGAGCCATTAGTGAGACCGACCACGACACCGCCGTAGAGTGTGAACGGCCCCATGCCGATATCAATGGACACTTCGCCCTGAAACAGGAACTGGCCGTTCGAGCGAACGTAGCCATCGACGTTGACATCGATGAAATGAAAGAAGTCCAGCGACAAATCCTGGATTTCAATGCCGAAGACGCCTTGATCTTCGCCCAGCGTGAGCGAACCCTGCATGTTGAAACCCAGCACCCGCACCGTGGCGTCGATCTCGACCAGATACGTGTCGCCGGGGATGGCCCTGCCGTTCAGAGTCACGCTGGAACCGCCGGTGTTGACGACCAGCGCAAAGTCGCCGGTGATCGTCACGCCGGTGATGCCGATCACATCAGAGCCCAGCTCCGTGTACGCCGCGAAGTTTCCATCACGGATCTGGGCACCACCCGACACGCTGATCGTGCCGAACCCGCCCAGGTCCTGCGTGCCGTCGAACGCCAGATTGAAACCGCCGCTGACGTAAGCCATGTCCACACGACCATGGATGGTGAACACATCGCCCATGGTCAGCCCGCCGGCGGCAAGCACGCGCACCGTCTCGGCCGCGATCGTCGCGTTCTTGAAACCGACAACGTCGCCCGTTTCGGGGTTCACATCGAGAGTTCGTATTGTCTGCCCCGTCGACGTGGTGTTCACCTCGAGCATGAACACGCCGAACATCTCGATACCGCACCCGTCGAGACCGCCGTTGGCTGTGATGGCCAGCGAACCGACCACTCCCTCGGGCCGTAGTTGAACGTGCCCCGCGGCTGCATACTGGCCGAACGGACCTATCCCTAATTGTGCGGCGACGAATAATTCCACCTTCTCGGCCGATGCCTCGAATCGGAACTCGCCCGTCAGAGACACCACCGACGCAAGTTCGAGAGTGCCGCTGCCGCTGGCCACGACGTAAAACCCGGGATCGCCCTCGCTGCCGTCAAATTGCGGCGCGCCGGCCGGCACGGTGAACTCCGTCATTTCCGCCGCAGCCTGCAAACGCTCCGGCACCTCATAGGTCACCTCTTCGCCCGTGGTATTGATTAATACCTGGAGTTCCGCATCAAGTTCCATCATCGGCGGCGACGCCGACAGTTCCGCGTCGAGACGCACGGCCAGACCGTCGGAGTTCAGCGATACCAACCCCGTCGCATCCATGCTGACGACCGGTGCCGCAGATGGCCCCAGCGTGGCCGTGCCCGTGACAAACGCCGTCAGTGAATTCGGGTCCAGCTCGAAATCAAACACTCCATCAAGATGAGCCACATCAAACACGTCGAGTTTCACAGCCCCGGAAGCCCGCAGCAGTCGTTCGCTGAAACTCAGGTCCACCGTGACGCCACCTGTGGCAACAGCCAGTTTGCCGCCCGTGAACTTTGTGAAATCCACAACCGTCAGACCCACCGTCCCCAACCCCTGGACGTTGTTGACATCCACCTTCAGCTGGGTGCCTTCCGCCGTCACCCCGTCGATGCCGACCAGACGCGCCGCGTCCGCTTCCGCACTCATCGCGTAATACGTGCTCAGCGCAATCGGTTCCGGCTTCAGAATCGCCAGCCCGAACGTCACTCCTTCCAGCGACAAACCGATCGCGTCCGGATTGACCGTGTCCGAGTCGTCGATGACTCCATCGCTATTGGTATCGCGGCGATAGGGCCCGTTGATTCCGGCAAACCCGTACAGATCTCGCCCGCCCAAAGTTACGATCGACATCGTCTGGGTCGTGCCGTCGGTCAACTCGACCTGCTGGTTGTCGCGTTTGGAAAACGCGAGACTTCCGTCCAGAGAGACGACTCCCGCCAGGGAGATAATGGCGTGCCCGATCTGGGCTTCGATCAACCGGTCCGCGAAGTCGATCTTCACGGGCGCATTGCCGGTGTCCACCTCGTAACCATCGGGAAAGCTCGATGCGAAATTAATAGCCGGATTGTTCAGAGGAATCCCGCCGCTGCTCTGGTTCAGCGCCAGTGTCAGATCATGGGCCTCCAGCGTAAGATCGTCGCCCAACCCCACGAAGCCCGCGTACTCCGCATGTGCCTTGGCCGCAATGAAACTCGTGCCCAGTACCACCGGGTCCAGTTCCAACGTGTCGCGTTCCATCAGCACGACGCCCAGATCCAAGTCCGCTATCGCCAGGCCCTTCGCATCCGGGTTCGTTTCGCCCGAGTCCACCTCGCCGTTGTTGTTCGTGTCCGTCCAGTAAGGGCCACCGACCCCGATAAACGCCGACGCGTCCGACATCCCGATCGTGGTAGTCTGCATCGACACGCCCGTAGCACTCTTGAACTGGCCGTCCACGTTTACTTCGACGACCGGCCCCTTCTCGAACGCGAAGCCGCCCGACACGTAAACGAACTCGCTGATCTGCAGTGTCACCTCGGGACTGCTCACGCCCAGCAACTCGTCCTCGTAATCGAGCGTCACCGGCGCGTTGCCCGTCGGGACTTCAAAACCCGACGCGAAGC
>CAIPEB010000215.1 GCA_903863885.1 uncultured Planctomycetaceae bacterium
GGAAATGGCCTACTTCGAGTGCCTGCATGAACTCAAGCTGATCGTCGACCTGTTTTACCAGGGCGGTCTGAGCTACATGCGCTACAGCGTTTCCAACACGGCGGAATACGGCGACTACACCCGCGGTCCCCGCATCGTCACGCAGGAAACGCGGGCGGAAATGAAACGCATCCTGCGCGAAATCCAGACCGGGCAGTTCGCCCGCGAGTGGATTCTCGAAAACAAGGCTGGAGCGCCGGTATTCAAGGCTCTCCGCCGACAAGACCGTGAACTGCTCATCGAGAAAGTCGGGCGGCAACTGAGAAAACTGATGCCGTGGATCAAGGCCAAGGAAGTCTGAGAACGTCCCGGCACGATCCGCGACCGAACCTTCTGCCGGCATGCGAGTGCCTATGACCTACGCACAGACCCTGGAAACGTACCGGACATTGCAACCGGGCGATCGAGTGGAATTGAAGCACGAGGTGAAAGTCGGCTTTCGTTCCTGGGCCATGGTCACCGTGGGCACGGTGGTCGGCAAGGAGCGGCGCCGTCACGGTTTGCATTATCGCCGCAGTTTTGACGACAAGGTGTTCAGCGACGCGATCGTGCTGCGCCGCGACGACGGAGAGCTGACCACCGTGACCATGGATGAGTTTTCCGAATTGAAGGTGCTGGCCTCCGGCGGCAGCAGAGTCTGACCGCCGGCCGGCCACATCCATGGCATCCCCGTCCGTTCGCGCCAGCCAATCGCGTGCATTGGATCAGCCTCGGAAATACTCAGGAGGCCCCGCTCATGTCGCGCATCGACCAGCCGGACGATACCGGGGAAAGTCAATTCGGGACGGCCCCGCAGAGTGCTGATCTGTCTATCGGTCAGTACCTCCTCCGCCGATTGCAGGACTACGGCATCGACACGGTCTTCGGAATACCCGGCGACTACGTGCTCGCGTTCTACACCATGCTCGAAAAAAGCCCGATCCGGGTTGTGGGCTGCACGCGAGAAGACTGCGCCGGCTTCGCAGCCGACGCCTACGCCCGCATCCACGGCATGGGCGCTGTCTGCGTCACTTACTGCGTGGGCGGGCTGAGCATCTGCAATTCGATCGCGGGAGCCTATGCCGAGAAATCGCCGGTCGTGATCATCACCGGGTCGCCCGGTCTCGGCGAACGAGTCAACAATCCCCTGCTGCATCACAAAGTCCGTGATTTCCGCACCCAGTTCGAGGTCTTTGAAAAGCTGTGCGTCGCCGGCACGGAACTTTCCGATTCGGTGACTGCCTTTCGTGAAATCGATCGCGTGCTCGACGCGGCAGCGCGTTTCAAACGCCCCGTTTACATCGAGATTCCGCGCGACATGGTGCACGCGGTTCCTCACGTGACCTATTCGTACCAGAGGTCGGAACCGCCGATCGATTCCGAAGCGGCCGAAGAGGCCGCCAGCGAAGCCGCGCGGCTTATTTCGCAGTCAAGCAGGCCGATGATCATTGCCGGCGTCGAGATTCACCGCTTCGGACTGCAGGATGAACTGCTCGCGCTGGCCGAACAGACCCGCATCCCGATCGCCGCAACGCTGCTCGGCAAGAGCGTGATCCAGGAAACGCACCCGCTGTACGTCGGGCTCTACGAAGGCGCCATGGGACACGCCGAAGTCACTCGTTTCGTGGAGGAAAGTGACTGCGTGCTGCTGCTGGGCGCCTTCATGACCGATATCAACCTGGGCATTTTCACCGCCCACCTCAATCCCTCGAACTGCATCTACGCCACCAGCGAGCAGCTCCGGATCCACCATCACCATTACCACCGCGTGCCGCTGAAGGAGTTTCTCCTGCAGTTGATCCGCAAGCGGCCCAAACCGCCGGAGCGACCGATTCCTTCCGGAATCGTCAAAGCACCCGGCGAATTCCAACTGCAGCCCGGCGAGCCGCTGACCATCACCCGCCTGATGCAGCGACTCGATCAGCAGATCGACGCGAAAACCGTCGTGATTGCGGATATCGGCGACGCCTTGTTTGCATCCACAGAGCTCACCATCCGAGATCGCACCGATTTCATCAGCCCTGCCTATTACACATCGATGGGCTTCGCAATCCCCGCAGCGCTGGGCGCTCAGTTTGCCCGCCCCGATCGACGCATACTGGCAATCTGCGGAGACGGCGCGTTCCAAATGACCGGCATGGAACTCTCCAACATCGTCCGGCACGGCTTCGCTCCCGTGGTTATCGTGCTCGATAACCACGGATATGGAACCGAGAGGTTCCTGCATCCCGGAAAGTGGCAATTCAACGAGATTCACCCCTGGAAGTACAGTCGCCTGACCGAGGTGATTGGCGGAGGACGCGGCTACGAGGTGCGAACGGAGGACGAGTTCGACCATGCGCTGCGCAGCGCATGGTCCGATCACGCCAACGTCAGCCTGATCCATGTCCACTTGAGTACTTCAGACGCCAGTCAACCGCTCCAGCGACTGGCCGCAAGACTCGGCGAACGAGTCGCCGGAAAGCCTCACGGCACCTGATCGCCGCGGATCCAATAACCGACAACCAGCACCCGATTGAAGCAGTGCTCGATCAGGCGGGACGGGTCGGGAATCGGGCGCGCGAGGGATGCAATACCCGAGTGGGACGGATTGCCAGATCCGTCCGGACAGCCAGCGCGAAATGGACAACAAGGTACGGTTCAGGGGGCAGAGCGTCCCGCGGAAGAGGACCGTCGCAAGTCCTTCAACGGGCCCTTAACGGGATTCGGCCGGTTTGCAGCAGGCCAGCGCCAACAGTGCATATCCTGTCACGAGACTCGGATCCCCTTCCATCCAGCGATCGGTGTGATTCGCCCAGGACCCATCCGGCTGCTGACGTCGCGCCAGTGCGTGTATCAGATCCGCACGCCAGTCGTGCGCCACTCCCTTGTCATCGACAAACTGGTCTTTGCCGATTGCGGCCAGGGTCTTGGCAAACGTCTGGTAATAGTAATAGAGCCCGGTTTCCCCCATGCCGGGGTTTGCGTCGACGTCGTAGTGCTTCTTGATCCACTCGACCGCAGCCTTCACTCGCTGGTCGTCGGGACGAACACCCGCGTAGATCATGCTCTTCAACCCCGCATACGTCATCGAACCGTAGCTGCGCAGGCCGCCTTCCGGGGTCTGTCCGGCCATGCTCGCGCCGCCCGCGGCTGGCGTGTAGTAGAAACCACCGTCCGGATTCTTCGCGGCGAAGGGCGTCTGGTTGTGCTCGGTCTCCAGATTCTGGCAGCGGGAAACAAACATCAGAGCCCGCTGGATCGCCTCGCTGTTTTCGTCATTCCCGGCAGCCTTGAGTGCCTCGACCAGGAATGCCGTGTTGGACAGATCAGGACGCTTGCTTTTCCCGTAACCGGCACCGCCGTATTCCAAATCCGCGGAGGTCTTGCCTTCTGTCTCGTCCCACTGGATTCCCTTCACAAAGGCCTCGGCCTTCTTCAGGAGCGATGCGTACCGTCCATCCCGATTTGCCTCCTCGAAACACATGATGGCGATGCAGGTTTCGTAGTTCTTGTAGAACGTGTTCGGCTGGTAAATGCCCCCGTCGGGCTGCACGAATTTCTCAAGATACTTGAGGCTCTCGCTGACCGACGGATCGTCCGGCGAACGGCCATGTCTCATCAGGGAGGTCGTCACAAGGGCGGTGACGCCCGGCCCTGCCTGGGAACTGTACGAGCCATCCGCAGCCCGGCCGGTTGTCGTCAGGTAGCCGATCGCCTTGGCCACTACCTGCTCGTACTCCGCCCTCAAGTCGGGCTTGGCCGTTTCCGCAGCGCTCACAAATCGCGAGAACAACCCACAGAAGACAATGCAGACAACGGCAGTGCGATGCATCGTTGCGACCTCGAAATCGGTGCCATCAGAATCCGTAACGTCGAAATCCACTGGTCAGAATTCGTGAAATCGACCGACCAGGGACGCGAGAGTGCCCAGGACCCAAACGGGTCGCGCAGATAGCTGAAGGAAGCCGGCCGCGAATCAGGCAGAAACCTCACTCAATCACGGCGAGAATGTCCTCTTCGCTCATCACCAGCAAAGTATCGCCATTGACGGTGACCTCGGATCCCGCCCACCCGGTGAAAAGGACCCGATCCCCTTCCTTGACCTGGTGCGGAGCCCGCTTGCCATTTCCAAGGAGCTTTCCGTCGCCGAGCGACAGGACGCGACCTTGCTTCGGTTTCTCGCGGGCCGAATCGGGGAGCACAATCCCACCCGCCGTCTTCTCATCAGCCTCAAGACGCTTGACCACGATCTTGTCGCCCAACGGCACCACCTTCATCTGAGGCCGACTCCTGCGTAACTGGTAATAAACCCCGAAACCTAATCGGTGATTGTCTCACGGCGTTCACTCGCGTTCAAGTGCGTGACGGTTTCCCCTTGGGCTGCCGGCCTGTTTTAGTTCAGGTTGCGACGGGAACTCTGCCGATTGAGAAAGAGAAGCAGAATATTCCGCGCGTGGGGACTTTAGTGCCAGCCCCCCAACCAAATAGTGGTGCGAAGCGGCCTGATGACGCAAGCTCGACTGGCGAGCCAAATGGCGTTTCGCGATTGAGGGGCGTCGCTGCGTTGTCGTGCGGTCCCACGACTGTACCGCTCGTGGGGGTTTTCATGAGGAATGCCGGCCGCAAGCCGGTGCACAAACCGTTGAGCGTTCCCAAGATCACGCAACGCCGTTCAGGTGCGGCAAACCATGTCTCATAGCGGTGAACAACAAAACGCAGGGGCGATCACCCGAATCGATCCGCCTCACGCCATCGAAGCCAGCAATTCGCTCCACGCCGAGTTGCCGGCGGCCAACGATTGCGTTGAAACGGAAGTACCGGCGTGGACACCACATGCGGCCGAGCAACTGGAATTGCAGGCCCGGCAACTGGCTGACCATTTGCGCGGCCGATTGCGTGACCTCGACCAGCGCGAATCCGTACTGAACAGTCGCGCCGCCGCACTGGAAACAGAACAACGCACCAACCGGCTTTGGTTGAACGAGCGGTCAGCCGAACTCGCCGAGCGTGAAGCATCGCTGAAACAGCGTGAATACGAGCTGGAACTCCGCCAGAGAGATATCGCCACGGAAGAAGCGGCGACGGGGGAAGAACGTCAGCGGCAGTTGCAGGAACTGCGGACCCGAGCCGAAGAATTGGCCCGGCGCGAAGACGGACTCGCCGAAGGACTGCGGCGGCTGGCCTCACAAACGGAAGCGGCTCGCCTGGAGAGAGATCGGCAGAACGCCGCTCATGCCGAAGCCGCCAGCGCCCTCAACTTGCGGAACCAAGAACTCGAATCGCGGCTGCAATGCCTGGCCGAGGCCGAGGCAATACTCGGTCAGGAGCGGCAACGCCTTGCGGTGGAGAAAACAGAACTGGCGGCCCGCCAGATCGTGCTGCGGAAAGCGATTGAAGACGAACAGCAACTGGCCCATGCCCGCAAACGCCAACTCACTGACGAATGGGAATCCGCTCAGGCAATCCTGGCTGCCCAGCGAAGCCGGCTGGAGCAACGAGAAGAGGCGGTTCATCAGTTGCGCACCGATGCAGCCCAGATGCTCCGCGCGGCCATGGAAGCTCGGCTGGAAGCCGAACAACTCTGGGTGCGTCTGGCCGACTCGGTGCCGGCTGCCGAAATAACACGAGCCCAGTGCGATCTGCGCATGCAACAGGCCGATCAACACCAGCGATGCATGTCCGAAATGCGGCGCGAGCAGTTGAACGCATCCGAATTACTGCTGCAGTTGGACGCAAGAGCCGCTGCGTTGAGAGAGCAGCGGCAAGCTCTCGAAGAGTGGCATCACGCGGTACGCCGGGAAGCCGACGAACGAGAACAACTCCTGGTCGCCTGCATCGGAGGGATCAATACGTCGGCACATGATCCGCTGAACTCCTCGCATCCGACCGTCGCGAACACGCTGTCGCTCGCTGACCATATCGCCGCAGAGCACACGAATTCCGACCGGCCAGAATCAGCGACCCGCGCGAAAGCCGCCTGATTTTCGGCGGCCGTGTCTACTGTGGAATCTGACGGAACTTGAAAGACCATCGCTGAAAGCAAACGAGCCTGACGCATCAACGTCAGGCTCGCTTTCTTTGAATGATATCGCCGGCGACAGCCTATTGGCCCTTGCCATTCTGCGGCAGGTCGCCGGGGCTGGTAACCTGGGTCAGGGCAGGTGCCTGCGTTCGTGAACTGACGACACTGGTGAAAGCCTGAGCCAGATTCATTTCCTGAGGCGTGAAGTACTTCACCGTGCCGAGTCGGCTGCGAACGCGATCTTTCGCCGCAAGTTCTTCCCACGAGAGACCATTGGCCACGTGCCAAACGGCCGCTTGAGCAACATTCTGCGAGATATCGCCGCGACCGACCGACTTGCACATTTCAATAACTCGCGGATCGGACGTCACGGTGTCGATGGGCTGAATCGTGTATTTCATGCGCGGATTGGGTTCAGTTTTACCGTGTTCCAGGCAAACGGTCGTGACTTTGAACTTGCCGTCCTTTTCGGGACCGACATTGAAGAAGCCACCCATGCCGCCCATGCCGCCCATACCGCCGCCACCAAACCCACCCATGCCGCCGCCACCCATACCACCCATACCACCCATACCGCCGCCCATGGACTGGCCGCCGCCACCCATGCCCATGCCGCCACCCATACCACCCATGCCCATGCCACCGCCCATGCCGCCACCCATGCCCATGCCACCCATCTGGGCGAGGACCTGCACGCCGGCGAAGGCATCGGGCAATTTGATCGTGAGCGGTTTGTCGGTTTTGTTTTTGATGATGACGTTGGCTGACCGCGAATCCGCCGGAATGAACTTCACGTCGATCGTGCCATTCTTCATGGCCTCGAACAGTTCAACCTTTTCGAATTTCGTCGCGGCGGATTCGGCCGCGCCATCGCGGTCCGCACCGTTCGCCATGCGTTGCGACATCGCCGACGCAAACAGCATTCCGACCAGGGCTGCACTCAGCGTAACCTTGTGGACGCTCATCTCGTAACTTCCTCTCCGCGTGCTTGAGAATCCGAAGCCGACCGGTGTCCGAGCCGGCAAATCTGGCCACTCAGCAACAACGCGCAAGCCGCGAACGCGCTGTGGCAACCCCTTCGAAATCGATTCCTTCCTGCAGTTCAAGATAATCAGGGGATTCGCGATCTCCAAGCACTTTCAGGCCAAATCTTGCGCGACTTCGCCATCTTCCGGTGAACTTACGGCTTCTTCGGGTGAACACACGGATTCCTGAGAATAAACGGCCTCCGGGAGACACGCGGCGGGCGGTTTCAGGAATCCAGTTCGCGAAGTGCGTCCAGCACCTGTTGATCGTGGCCATCGACCTGGACTTTCTGCCAGACCTTGGCGATTCGGCCTTCGGCGTCGATCAGGAATGTCGAGCGTTGGATGCCCATCGACTTTTTGCCGTACATGTTCTTTTCTCGCCACGCCCCGTATTTCTCGGCGACTTTGTGGTCCGAATCCACGAGGAGCGGGAAATTCAACTGAAATTTCTCGCGGAATTTCGCGTGACTTTCGGCACTGTCGGGGCTCACCCCCAGCAGGTGGGCCCCCAGTTTCTTCAATTCTTCGCTTCGATCTCGGAAAGCACACGCCTCTTTTGTGCAACCGGGCGTGTCATCCTTGGGATAGAAGTAGAGCACCACCGGCTTGCCGGCCAGATCGGACAGGCGAACCGTCTCGCCGTCATCGGTTTTCAGCGTGAACGCAGGAGCCTTCTTGCCTTCTTCGACCCAGTCTGCCATCTCGAATCTCCTCGAATTTCGATGAGACGCCATCCGGCTTCGCATGCCTGCCTGGCCGGACTGCACGAATTCACTCGACCGGCGAACTCGGGTGTGCGACGGGCACTGCAGGCGGCGGATTCGCTGGCCGGATAAGAATATTGTAGAGCGGCGGAAAGGGTTTCCTCGGCGTAGCGGCCGACAAATGGCCCGATGTGGTGTAACTGAAACGATCCGTTGAGTAGAATTCACCCACATCGGGAGGATGACGTGCCGAAGTTTGCCCGTCATGTCCCGGGCGCGCGACTCTTGGGCCGTAGGCGTGCCGCACAATAGACCGGCCGTTTCAGGGGCAATCCAACTTGGGAGATGCAGCGAGCAGGATGGTGAACAAAAATCGAAGCTTGGAAATGGCGTTGGCGGCTGCGCGTGTTGCGGCGGACAACAAGGGCCAAGCGATCGTTGTCCTCGATCTTCGCCAGGTCACGCCCGTATTCGACTATTTCGTGCTGGTCACGGGAACGAGTCGGCGGCAGTTGCACGCGATCAGCGAAGAAATCGACCAAGTCCTGGAACGGGAACTCGGCGATCGCCGGCTTGGAATCGAAGGTTACTCCGAATCACGCTGGATTCTGCTGGATTACGGGTCGGTCGTCGTCCACCTTTTTGACGACGAGACACGTTCCTATTACGACCTGGAGAATCTCTGGGCCAGCGCGTCGCGTGTCGAATTGCCCGCAGTCAAGAACGCCACTTCCTGACCGCGCCCGCGTCTGTTCGTCTCGGCGCACCGTATCGCGGTGGCACGAGCGACGTTTTCACAGTTCAGCGGCCCCGGCCATCCATTCCCACCGAGCGAGACGAGTTGAATGAACATTGCGGCCATGTTGCGGGAGCGGTTTCTGACCGCGTTGGCTCCTCTGGCGGGAGATGCCGCGGAACTTAGCGCGATGGTCCGGCCAACCCAGGACCCGCGGTTCGGCGACTATCAGGCGAACTGCGCCATGTCGCTCGCGAAGCGACTGAAGCGACCGCCGCGCGAAGTAGCCGAGGAGATCGCAAGGGGACTCGACATTTCCGACATGTGCCAGCCGCCCGAGATTGCCGGACCGGGTTTCATCAACCTGCGGCTGCGGGATGACTGGCTGTCGCAGCAGCTCAACGCCGCCGCAAGGGACGAACGGGCCGGCGTGGCCGGAGTGAATTCTCCCCGCACGTTTGTTGTCGACTATTCTTCGCCGAACGTGGCCAAGCCGATGCATGTCGGACATATCCGTTCGACCGTGATCGGCGATGCGATCTGCCGCACGCTCCGCTTTCTCGGCCACCGCGTGATCAGCGACAACCACCTGGGCGACTGGGGCACGCAGTTCGGGATGATCATCTACGGCTACAAGCACTTCGTCGACGCGGACGCGTTTCAGCAGCATCCGGTCCAGGAACTCAGCCGGCTCTACAAGCTCGTGCACGGGTTGACGGATTACTTCGAATGTCTCCGCGATGTTCCGCGACTGGAAGCAAGGGCCGGCGACAAGCTGGCAGAAGTCGAGCGGATACGAGCCGCGGAAAAGCCCGATGCCGCGGCGCTGAAGCGATGCCAGCGCCAGTTATCCGAAGCCAACGAAAAACTCCAGGAGACACGGGACAAGATCGGCGCCGTCGAGAGTTCGCCCGTCCTCAGCAGACTGGCGGCCGAGCACCCGCAGATCGAGCAGGCCGTGCTGGACGAAACGGCGAAACTCCACAATGGCGACGCGGAAAACCGCCGGCTCTGGAGTGAGTTTCTGCCTCACTGCCGCGTGGAGATCCAGCGGCTTTACGATCGCCTCGACGTGACCTTCGATGTAGAGCATGGCGAGAGCTTCTACGAGGAGCAGCTCCCCTCGGTCGTCGAGGACTTTCTGCAGCGCGGACTGGCTCGCGAGAGCGAGGGAGCGATCTGCGTGTTCCTTGACGGATTCGAATCGCCGATGCTGATCCGCAAGAAGGACGGCGCATTTCTGTACGCCACGAGCGACCTGGCGACGATTCGCTACCGCGTCGAACAGTGGAATCCCGATGCCATCCTCTACGTGGTGGACCACCGGCAAAGCGAACACTTCGGGAAACTGTTCGCCGCAGCCAGGCTGTGGGGATACGACAAGATTGAACTGGCCCACGTCAGCTTCGGCACGATCCTCGGCGAGAACGGCCGCCCGTACAAGACGCGTTCGGGCGATACGGTCGGGTTGGAAGGCCTGCTCGACGAGGCCGTCCGGCGCGCGTACCGGGTCATCTGCGAAAACGAGGCAGCCAAGGGTCTGAGCGAAGCGAGTAACGAGGAGCAGCGCCGGCACATTTCCGAAAGTGTGGGGATTGCCGCGCTGAAATACGCGGATCTCTCGCAGAACCGGTCGAGCGACTACGAGTTCAGCTACGACAAGATGCTCGCGCTCACCGGCAACACGGCAACTTACCTGCAGTACTCTTATGCTCGGGTACAGGGCATCTTCCTGAAGGGCAACGTGGAGGCCGAAACGCTGCGGACATCATCCGCCCGCATCGAATTGCAGGCGGCGGACGAACGCCGGCTCGGACTGAAGCTGCTGGAATTCGGCCAGGCCCTCGACGAGGTGTTGATCGATTACCGTCCCAGCGCTCTCACGGCCTATCTGTTCGACCTGACGCAGACCTTCTTCAACTTCTATGAGAGCTGCCCGGTGCTGAAGGCGGACAACGAAGTGACTCGCTCGAGCCGGCTGCTGCTGTGCGACCTGACGGCTCGGGTGATCCGGCAGGGCCTGCAGTTGCTGGGAATCCGTGTCGTGGACCGCATGTAGCCCCAGCGGATTACTACGCCCGGACTTCGGCGAAGGCATGAGAGCCCGGAACAAGATGAGGAGACGTCGCGATGGATGCGCAGCTGTCGAACCGCATCGTGTGCGCCGATTCCACGGAGTTTCTCGCGACGCTGCCCGACGGCTGCATCGACTGCACGATCACCAGCCCGCCCTACTTTCGGCAGAGGGATTACGGCTCGGCTGACCAGCTTGGACAAGAGCAGACGCCTCGCGAGTACGTGGATCGCATGGTGGCCCTGTTTCAGCAGTGCTTTCGGGCGACGGCCCCCACGGGATCCCTGTGGCTGGTGCTGGGCGACAAGTACCTGGAGGGCGAACTGCTCGGCATGCCCTGGCGAGTGGCTCTGGCGATGGCCGACGCGGGCTGGGTGCTGAGAAGCGACATCATCTGGCACAAACCCAACGCGATGCCCTCGGCGGTTAAGAACCGGCCCACCACCGATCACGAGTACGTGTTCTTCTTTACCAAGTCCCGGGACAACTACTACTACGATGCGGACGCCGTGCGTCAACCGCATGTGACCTTCACGCCGCAGAGCCGCATGCGCGGCGGACGCCGGCATTTCGGCCAGCGCGACGGTACGCCCGAACAGGGCAAGAACTCGGGCAACAACAACCTGCACACGGGCCGTTGGGATCAGGCCTTTCATCCCAAGGGGCGCAACCGGCGCACGGTCTGGTCCGTGCCGTTGTCGAAGTTCCGGGAGGCCCATTTCGCCGTATTCCCGGAATCGCTGGTCGAGACCTGCATGCTTGCGGGGTCGCCAGTGGACGGACTCGTCCTGGATCCGTTTCTCGGCAGCGGAACTACCGCTGTGGTGGCCAGGCGTCTTGGCCGGCGTTACCTGGGCATCGATTGCGCATCCGAGTACTGCGAAATGGCGGCTCGGCGATTGGCCGACGCGAAGCCTCGGGACAGCCAGCAAACGCTCACGCTGACCGATCCATGACTGCCGCACCGATTCGGCCCGTCAATTGAAGCGGTCAGGCCACCGACTGGAAGCGGCCGAAGATCATGCGGCCGGCGCTGGTCTGCAGCACGCTCGTCACGTTGATGCGGACGTTCGTGCTGATGTGGTCGCGGCCCCCTTCGACGACGATCATCGTGCCGTCATCCAGATATCCGACACCCTGGCCAGGCTCCTCGCCCGGCTTGACGATGCGCACTTCCAATTGTTCACCCGGCAGAAAGACGGGCTTCAAAGCGTTGGCGATGTCGTTGAGATTGATGACCGGGACGCCGTGGATCTTGGCCATCTTGTTGAGGTTGTAGTCGCCGGTGATCACCTTGCCCTGGAGATGCTTGCCCAGGAGTACCAGTTTCATGTCCACGGGTTGCCCGACCATTTCAGGCGTCTCGCGGTCGTTGATGCGCAGATCAACCTGCGGGTTGGTGCGAAGCCGGTTGAGAATATCCAGACCGCGCCGTCCGCGGGACCGCCGCAGCTTATCGCTGCTGTCGGCGATCGCCTGCAGTTCCGCGAGAACGAATCTCGGCATGACGAGCTGGTTGTCAAAGACGTTGGTTTCGACCAGATCGGCAATACGGCCGTCAATCACGACGCTGGTATCGAGCAGATACGGCTTGACGCCTTTCACTTCCTTCGAGAATTCGACGTAGGGAATGATGAATCGGAAATCGTCGCGGGTCTGCAGAAGCATGCTGATACAGATGTAACAGAGCACAACGCCCAGCACGAGTTGCACAGCGTTTTTGATGTTGCTGGTCTGGAAATTCGGGTTGAAGAAAAAGGGTTCCAGCACGAACCCGAACACATAAGTCAGAAACAACCCGATTACGATGCCGAAGTAAACGCAGCTGACGACTTCGATTCGCTTGCGGGGAGTGACGATATCGATGGCGATGACGCCGAGCGCGCCCATCATCATGCACACGTAAAACAGCCACGGCCACTTCATCGCCGTCGCTTGAAATGCGGGCGAGTTCAGCACTGTGAATGCAACCCCCGCCGAGGCGACGAGGAACACGCATCGTAGTATCCAGAGTACCATGCTGCCGTCCCGCTGTTCCGAGGGGGGGTACATGACGAAAACCAGTCCACATTCTATCCGGACTGGGCGCGCATACTACCCCAGCGACCCGTGAAAGTACCTGTCGAACTGTTCGTCGCAAAACCGCTCGGTCATGCTCGCCAGGTACTCTCCCGCGCTGCGTTGGAGTCCCACCTTCGCGGGCCGTCCGCGAAAACGCGAGGGCAACAGATCAGGTCGGCGGACCAATTCCGCAAACATCGCCCTCAATCGCTGCTGGGCAGCGACGCGGACCGCCAGCAGTTTCGGATGCCGATAGACGTGCCGGTAGAGGAAGGCTTCTAGCTCCCGTTTCTGTTCCGCCAGTTCCGCGGACGGGCCCAGCTTGAACTCGCTGCGGCGGACGTCGTCCGCCGACCGCAGGTCGCCCCGTGAAAGAAACGCCCCGGCAATCATCAGGACATCCGTGACTTGACAATCGATCAGTTCATGCACGAGGGCCTTGCGCAGCAGGCCGCCGTGCAGGTTCGCGTGACGTTGCCGAACTCGCTGCAGCATCCGGCCCACCAACGGAATGGAGGATAATTCGTCGAGCGACACCATGCCTAGTTTCATTGCGTCGTCGGTATCGTGCGCGTCGTACGTGATGCTGTCGGCCGCATCGACGACCTGGACCTCCAGCAGCGGAGTGCATGCGGACGACGCTTTCTGCACGCGAACCGCTTGTCCCTCCAGAACCTCGAAACTGAGATTCAGTCCCGGAAAACCCGGGTATCGCTCTTCGATTTCCTCGACGACGGTCAGTGCGTGCTGATTGTGTGAAAAACCGCCTACGTCCGCCAGGCATTCATTCAAGGCGTCTTCGCCCGCGTGTCCGAAGGGGGCATGGCCAATGTCGTGAAACAGCGCCAGTGCCTCGACGAGATCCTCGTTCAACCTCAGGCCGCGCGCGATGGTGCGGGCAATCGAAGCGACCTCATGCGTGTGGGTCAGTCGGGTGCGGTGATAATCTCCCATGTCGCCCGTGAAGACCTGCATCTTGCCGCTGAGTCGCCGAAAGGCCGAGCAGTGCAGAATCCGATCGCGGTCCCTCTGGAACGGTCCGCGGTAGGCCTGCACGTCTTCGGGATAGCGGCGTCCGGCCGAATCCCGGCTGTGCATCGCGTACGGCGCGAGAAGCAACTCCTCGCGCTGGGCCACCGTCTGCAACCCCCGTATCTCCGGGTCGTCCAAGTCATCCCCCTTTCCTGCTGCCGTTGTCCGCCTATCGCCGGTCTGTTAATTTCAGGAGTTTCGTCCACGTCAAGATTCTCTGCCAGTGGCGTGCCATGTCAACAACGCAGTGCCCGGGCCAAGACAGCGCCGTCCTCGAGGCGAACCCCGAATTGATCCGAATTCGCGGCGCGCGCATGCATAATCTGCACGACGTGGACGTCGATATCCCTCGAAATCAGTTTGTCGTGCTGACCGGTCCCAGCGGTTCGGGCAAGAGCAGTCTCGCTTTTGACACGATCTTTGCCGAAGGCCAGCGGCAGTTTATCGAAAGCCTTTCGGTTTCGGCGCGGCAGCTCATCCACCAGATGCAGCGGCCGGATGTGGACCTGATCGACGGCCTGCAGCCGACAATCTGCATCGACCAGCGGCCGGGAAATCAGAACCCGCGCAGCACCGTGGCAACGGCGACCGAGATCTACGACTATCTGCGACTGCTGATGGCGAGGCTCGGGCAGCCCTTCTGCCCCAAGTGCGAGCGCCCGATCGAGCAGCAGACTTCCGAGCAGATCGTGGATGAGCTTGCGGCGCTCCCCTCCGGGACGCGCGCCATGATTCTCGCTCCGCTGGTGCGGGGTCGGCGAGGTCAGCATCAGGAGATCGTCGCCCGGATCCGCAAAGCGGGCTTCGTACGGGCGCGAGTCGACGGGGAACTGTTCGAATTGGACCATTTTCCCGAACTAGCGCCGCGCCGGATGCACAACATCGAAGCGGTGATCGACCGCGTCGTCATTCGACCGGGGATCGCGGTGAGACTGGCCGAATCGCTGCGCACCGGACTCCGGCTGGGCGAGGGTACCGTCATCGCATGCTATGACACCCCTGGCGAAGAGCCGACCAACGGCGAGACTCGCTGGCAGGAACGTCTGTTCAGCACGGTCTACGCCTGCCCGAAATGCCAGATCAGCATCGAAGAAATCGAACCGCGCACATTCAGCTTCAACAGTCCGTACGGCGCGTGCCCGACATGCGAGGGCCTCGGATCCCGCCAGGAATTCGACCCGGACCTGGTGCTGCCGAGATCCGACGCGCCGCTGGCCGAGGGTGCCATGTCGGCCTGGAAGGGTGCCAGCGCCGCGGCGTTGCGAAAGTACCAGGCCTCGCTGGAGACCTTTCTTGCCGCAAGGCAACTGGCCTCCGACGCGCCGCTGGAGGACCTGCCCGATACGGCGCGCGAACAACTGCTGTACGGCGACCCGAAGTCCAAATTCGCGGGCATCATTCCGCTGCTCGACAAGGAATTCGCCACGACGATGCGGCGCGGGCGGCAGCAGCAGCTCGAATCGTTTCGAGGCCGAGTCACCTGCCGCGCGTGCCGCGGCTCGCGACTGCGGGAGGAAGCCAACAGCGTGCGGCTGGAAGGCAAGTCCATTCACGAAATAACGGCCTTGGCCGTGAGCGACTCGCGCCAGTTTTTCGCGGGACTCCGCCTGGGCCCTCGCTCGCAACCGGTCGCGCAGCCGCTCGTGGAAGAAATTCTGCGCAGGCTGGATTTTCTCGCCCGCGTCGGAGTGGGCTACCTCACGCTGGACAGGCCCGCCGATACGCTCAGCGGCGGAGAACTGCAACGGGTCCGGCTGGCAACAAGCATCGGATCGGGACTGGTGGGCGTCTGCTATGTGCTGGACGAACCGTCGATTGGCCTGCATCAGCGCGACAATCAGCGTCTGATCGATGCCCTGCGAGACCTGCAGCGCCAGGGAAATACGGTCCTGGTGGTCGAACACGACGAGGCGATGATGCGGCAAGCCGATTGGCTGATCGACATGGGGCCGGCCGCTGGCTCCAAGGGAGGACGCATCGTAGCCAAAGGGTCCGTCGACAGCGTGACCGCGAATCCCGAGTCCACCACGGGACAGTACTTGTCCGGAAGACGGAGCCTGACCCGGCACGAGCAGCGGCGAAAGGCCAGCAAGTCGCGGGCGATTCGGCTCGAGGGTGTGACAACCAACAACCTCCAGAACGTCGATGTCTCGTTTCCGCTGGGATGTCTGGTTTGCGTCTCGGGCGTGAGCGGGTCGGGCAAGAGTTCACTCGTCAACGAAACGCTGGCTCGAGCGTTAAACCGCCGCCTCGGAGGGCTGGGGCCCAAACCGGGCCCCTTCAAGAGTCTGCGGGGAGCAAGCCAGATCGATAAAGTAGTGGAAATCGATCAGTCGCCGATCGGTCGAACGCCGCGCAGCAATGCGGCCACCTACACGGGCGTCTTCGACGAGATCCGCAAGGTCTTCGCCAACACGCGGGATGCCCGGCAACTGGGATACCGGGCCAGCCGCTTCAGTTTCAATGCCAAATCGGGGCGCTGCGAACTCTGCCAGGGTCATGGCGTCACCAAGATCGAAATGACGTTCCTGCCCGACCTGTACGTCACGTGCACGGAATGCGGCGGCGCCCGGTTTAATCGCGCTACGCTGCATGTTCGGTACCGAGGACAGTCGATTGCGGACGTGCTCAATATGGCGGTCGACCAAGCGGTCGATTTTTTTGAAAATTTCGCGCAGATCCACCGCGCGCTGAAGTGCCTGCAGGATGTCGGCCTGGGATACCTGCCGCTCGGACAGCCTTCGACGACCCTCTCCGGCGGCGAATCGCAGCGCATCAAGCTGGCTACGCAGCTAGCGCGGGTTGATACCGGCAAAACGTTCTATCTGATGGATGAACCGACCACCGGCCTGCACTTCGAGGATATCCGCCGATTGCTCGAAGTTCTCGACCGGCTCGTGGAACGAGGCAACACCGTGGTGGTCATCGAGCACCATCTCGATGTGATCAAGAACGCGGACTGGATTATCGACCTCGGCCCCGAAGGAGGGGGTGGCGGCGGGCAGATCGTGGCCACCGGAACCCCGGAAGAGGTCGCCGCGCTGCCGGCAAACTCCACCGGAGAATTCCTGCGCCCTTTGCTCGCAAGCATGACGTAAGCTGAACGGAGCGGCCTTCCGCCCCCAGCAATCGCCGAGGGCCGGCCGAGGATGCCGGACGGGTTGTGTCGGGCGGTTGCCTTGATGGCCTCCCGATCCTGCAATAGATTTTAGGGTTCGGTCGATCGCTTAGCGGCAGTCCCCCCAGTCGCCGGCCCACCCCGGAGGTGGATGGCGTTTTTCGGGAGCCCGAGGCGAACCCAAACGGCCGTGGACTTGTCCGCATTAGGTGGCTTTGGACTTTTGCCGGAAGTTGATGGGAGTTCGACGAGTGACTGCAGCGAAGACAGCTACAGATAGTCGTTTGATGAGCGGTGCCGACATTCTCGTGAAGTCGCTCGTGGAAAATGGCGTCGAGCGGATATTTGCGTACCCGGGCGGGACGAGCATGCCCATGCATCAGGCCCTGACGCGGTACGCCGACAGGATCCGCACGATTCTGCCTCGTCACGAACAGGGCGGCTGTTTTGCTGCGCAGGGGTACGCTCGTTCGACGGGCAAGCCGGGCGTGTGCATGGCCACCAGCGGCCCGGGAGCAACGAACCTGGTGACGGCTCTGGCGGATGCGAAACTGGACAGCATTCCGATCGTGGCTATCACCGGCCAGGTGACCCGAATGGCGATCGGCACGGATGCGTTTCAGGAGACGCCGATCGTCGAAGTCTGCCGAGGCATCACCAAACACCACTATCTGGTGACCGACATTCGGGACTTGCCGAGGATTCTGAAAGAAGCCTTCCACATCGCGACCACGGGCCGCCAGGGTCCCGTCCTGGTCGATCTGCCGAAGGACGTTCAGCTGGAGCAGTGCATTCCGAACTGGGATGCGCCGATGGACCTGCCGGGCTACCGGGCAGAACCGCCTCGCGCCAAGCCGGAACAGATCCGCCAGGTTGCGGCTGCCATCAAGCTCGCCAAACGCCCCGTTCTCTATGCCGGCGGCGGCGTGATTTCTTCCGGAGCCAGCGCCGCGCTGCGGGAATTGGTCAACAAGACCAATATCCCGGTGACGCTGACGCTGATGGGCCTCGGTGCGGTGCCGACCGAGGACCGTCACTGCCTGGACATGCTCGGCATGCACGGCAGCGTGTATTCGAATTGGGCGGTCCGCGATTGCGACCTGCTGATCGCTGTCGGCGTCCGATTCGACGACCGGGTCACGGGCAAAGTCTCGGCTTTCGCCCGGCACGCGAAAATCGTGCACATTGATATCGACCCGTCCGAAATCAACAAAAACAAAGAAGCCCACATCCCGATTGTGAGCGACGTGAAGTTCGCGTTGGAAGAATTGAACAAGGTCGTCGAGAAGAACGACGAAGTGGATGCCTGGCTGGAACAATGCCGCGTATGGAAGCGGGACAATCCGTTCCGCTACGACCGCAACTTCGACGGGATTCTTCCGCAGCACGCGATTGATGTGTTGTCGGACCTCACGCGCAATCGCGATACGATCATTTCGGTCGGCGTCGGCCAGCACCAGATGTGGTCTGCTCAGTTTTACAAATTCCACCGGCCGCGCACCTGGTTGTGCAGTTCGGGTCTCGGCACCATGGGGTTCGGCCTGCCTGCGGCAATGGGCGCTCAGTCCGCCTATCCCAACTCCCTGGTCATCGATATCGACGGCGACGGCAGTTTCCAGATGAACATCCAGGAACTGGCCACCTGCTACTGCGAAAAACTCCCCGTGAAAGTCATGCTGCTGAACAACCAGCACCTGGGGATGGTGGTTCAGTGGGAGGATCGTTTCTTCCAGAAGAACCGCGCCCATACGTACCTGGGCCCCATCACGCACGCGGAGGCGCGGGGAAAAGGACAGGGGCAGTATGCGGAAGAACGCTACCCGGATTTCGTGACGATCGCCAAGGGGTATGGATGCGGCAGTGCGTCGGTGCGGGCCAGAACCGATCTGGCTCCGGCAATCGAAGAGATGATCAACTACGACGGTCCGTACGTTCTCGACGTTGAAGTCCCGTACGTCGAACACGTACTGCCGATGATACCCGCCGGGCAAACCGTGGACGACATGATCACGGAATGAGCGCCCCGTTCTCGGCGTTAATCAACGGCCGTGCCACAACGAGGAGGGTCGAGCGATGCCACAGCCTTGGACTCGACGGCAGTTTCTTGGACAGGCGGCTACCGGGGGTGCGGCGGCCGGAATGCTGCTTGCCGGCTGGTCGGCGGCGGAGGAGGCAGCCGCTGAGTCGCGCGTGGTGGTGGGCGTGATGGGCTTGAGTCGCGGCAGCAGTCTGGCCGCGAGCTTCGCCAGCCACGCCGGCGTGGAAGTCCGATATCTGTGTGATACCGATTCAATCCGCGCTGCAGGTGTTGCGGAGTCATTCGCGAAGAAGACGGGGCATACGCCGCAGGTTGTCGGTGATTTCCGTAAGATCCTCGACGACCCCGGGGTGCACGCGCTGATCTGTGCCGCTCCGAATCACTGGCATGCTCCGGCGACCATTCTTGCCTGCAGCGCCGGAAAGCACGTCTACGTCGAGAAACCGTGTTGCCACAACCCTCGCGAAGGCGAGTTGATGGTCGAGGCAGCCCGCAAGTATCGGCGCGCCGTTCAGATGGGCTCGCAGCGACGGAGTTGCCCGGATGTGCGGGAGGCCATTCGCAAGCTTCACGACGGTATCATTGGCCGCGTCTATCTGGCTCGATCCTGTTACGCGGCTGCTCGCACGGCGATCGGGCGAGGTAAGCCGGCGGACGTCCCGTCACAACTCGACTATGAACTCTGGCAGGGCCCCGCACCGCGTCGGCCCTACCTCGACAACCGCATTCCGTACAACTGGCATTGGTTCTGGCATTGGGGCAATGGCGAACTGGGCAACAACGGAGTCCACACTCTGGACCTGTGCCGCTTCGGCCTGCAGGTGGACTTCCCGATTCGCGTCTCGTCCAGCGGCGGCCGGTTCCACTTTGCCGACGACCAGGAGACACCGGACACGCAGACGGTCTGCCTGGATTTCGACGGCCGGAAACAGATGATCTGGGAAGGCCGCAGCTGCAACCGCCACCGCGCCGACTTCGTCGTGTTCTACGGCGACCAGGGCACACTCGAGGTGGAGGACGACGGTTCCTACGCAGTATTCGACGCGCAGGACAAGCGGATCGAAGAACACAAGAGCAACAGCATCGGCGACCAGGAACACATCGCCAACTTTCTCGCGGCCATACGCCAGGACAAGCCGCTGGAACTGAACGCGGAGATCCTGGACGGCTTCAAGAGCACGTTGCTCTGCCACCTGGGCAACATTGCCTACCGGACGGGCCGCGTTTTGAAATGCGATCCGGCAAACGGTCACATTCTCGATGACCCGGACGCCATGAAGCTCTGGAGTCGCGAGTACGAATCGGGTTGGGAGCCGAAAGTCTAGCGGCACGGAGCACAGCCGGCGAACCGGCCTTCAACCGCTGCGCACCTGCAGTTCTCCTTCAGGCTTGGCCTGCTGCCGACGCACGGTCAGCCACCTGCGCCATGCCACCTGATCGTAGCCAAAGCTCACGCCGCCGCTCAGCTTGACGAGCGCGTCGAGCACCGAGGCGTTCGCAACCCGCTGGGGCACTGCCTGCGCCGACGCCGGCGGGATCGTCAGCATCTGGCCGTTGTCGAAGCCCGATTCCTGCGATGTGAATGGATCGCTCCCGCTGTTCAATCCAGCACGCTCGATGCCGACGGTGTAAGTATCAGAAGCCGGCGTGACGGATTGATGCACCGTGTACAAGGCGTCGACAAGCGGGGCAAGCGCCGAGGGATCCTCGAACTGCGACAGCACATAGGCCGCGCGATTCACGAACTGATTACTGGTGCTGCTCAAGCTCCTGGAGAAGAACTGGACGAGTTCCGGCGACTTGCGGGCGACAATCTTGTCCACGCAGGCGTAGAAGACTTCCATATCCGCATCCCGCAGTGCTGTTGCAATCAGCACTGCAGTCGCTTCGCGGTCCGGTATCTGCGATAGAACGTCGATGTAAAGCAAACGAACTCGGCGCAGCGGCTCTCTCGGCAGCAGCGTGGAAATTGCCCGGACCGCCAGGGGATCACGGACTGCGGCAATGCGATTCCACGCGTCGGCTCCGTCAGCAGCCGTGAGGCGGCCGCGCCACTGCTTCAGTCTCGCGTACCAGTCCCCTTCCCCGGCCTTGGTCTGCTTGCGGCGGTCGATCAATTTCGACTCCTGGGGAAGCCGCCATGTGCCGTCGTGTACGGCATATCCCCTTTCACGCAGAAACTGCTGCCGTGTGGTCCACTTTCCGGAAATCTGCACGTAACCGAGCATGGTCCATGCTCGTTCCTGGCGGGGATCCAAATCGACAATGCGCTTGAGATGCATGTCACGCTGACGACCCAGGTCCCTCTCTCCGCACCATTTCACCAGACGCCAGTGTTCATCGACGGTGTCGCCGCACTTCCAGAGCATCTGATCATACTCGCGCTCGGCATCCGACTGCCTGCAGGCAACCATGACCTGACCGGCATCCAGGGCCAGCCAGATACCCTGCTCCGTGCGGATTTCGTAACGCGAACCCTTCGGCTGATCGGGATTGAGCCAGGTGCCGACAATGCGAGCGCCGCTGCGGAGGACGAACTCATCGCCGGAACTTGAAGCGGCAACGAGTGCGAACATCGCCGCGATGATCGCGTTCGTCACTCGGTGCTTGCCCATTTCGTGCCACTCCGGCAAACGCTTCGCCCAGTTCACGCCGATACACCCGCACAAACAGGAAACACCTTGTTGGCGGGGATCCTGTTCGCTGCTAACAGCCGATGATTCGCGTCGGCGGCGCGGCCCGTCATCGACGAACGGCTTCTTCGCTGGTAACTTCGGATTGCGCGTCTTCAATATAGGCAAGATAGCAGCGAAGCAACAAGGAATTTGCGTCGTCGAATTTCACACTGCCGCTTCTCGCAAGGACGACCCCAGGCATGAGTACGGTATCCGATCAACACAGACAGGCGTCTCCGCAACGTGTCGGCTGCGCTGTAGTAACAATCAGCGACACGCGGACTTGGGACACCGACACGGGAGGGCAGGAACTCGCTCGGCGACTGGTGGAAGCAGGGCACGACGTAATCAGCAGGCACATAGTGCCTGACGATCCGTCACAACTCGGCCCGTTGCTCGTGTCCCTTTGCGATCAGCACGGGATCGATGCCGTGCTGATGACCGGCGGCACAGGAGTCTCCAGTCGAGACCAGACGTACGAAACCGTCACGAATCTCCTCACCAAGCCGATTCCCGGTTACGGAGAGCTTTTTCGCATGCTGAGTTTTGAGGTAATCGGCCCGGCCGCCATGTTGAGCCGCGCCACCGGCGGCGTTTTGAACCGAACCGTGGTTCTCACAATGCCCGGTTCACCCGCTGCCATCAGCCTCGCCATGGAGAAGATCATCCTCCCGGAACTCGGCCATCTCGTTCGCGAAGCCCGTCGTTGATCGATTGCTGCCGCGGCCGGCGCCCCCCCCACGGCAATGGGGGTATCGAGGCGATCGGCGAACAAAAAATGGTCTAGGGCGAGGTGGGGCGATCGGCTATTCTCTCCGCCTCATCGTGCCGGCCCCCGGCGTACTTGCGACATCAAGAGTGAAGGATGCACTCTTTCGCCCAGTCCAGGGAGGGACATGTGCGGAAACTGCCATTCTTAATCGTGGCTGCCGCTGCTGCGGCAGGGTTTTGGTTCTTCGGCAAGAATTTCCAGATCCACGGCCTGGACAGCCTCCGAGTGGCATCTCGCGAGGCGACAACTCCGGCGTCGGTCGAGAATCCGCTTCCGGTCCAGCGCACCGGAGATACGATCCGGATCGCGACGTTCAATATCCAGGTGTTCGGAACGAGCAAGCTCGGAAAACCGAAAGTGATGGACATCCTGGCGCGCATCGTGCGCCAGTTCGACGTCGTGGCCATTCAAGAGATCCGTTCGCGGGACGACGACATCATTCCGAAGTTCGTCGAACAGATCAACGCAGCTGGCCGGCAATACGATTACGTCATCGGGCCGAGACTGGGGCGTTCCAACAGCAAGGAACAATACGCGTTCATCTTCGACCGCGCAAGCATCGAAATCGATCGTTCGCAGCTGTATACGGTCGAAGACCCGGACGACCTGCTCCACCGGGAGCCGCTGGTCGGCTGGTTCCGCGTGCGAGGGCCCGCCCCCGAGCAGGCATTCACGTTCTCTCTGGTCAACATCCATACGGACCCGGATGAGACCAAGCAGGAACTGGACGCCTTGGACGATGTCTTTCGCGTCGTGCGAGATGACGGGCGCAACGAAGACGACGTGCTCGTTCTGGGCGACCTCAACGTGGATGACCGGAATCTGGGGCAACTCGGCCAGATGCCCGGCGCCGGCTGGGTGATCTCGGGACTTCCCACGAATACTCGCGGCACTTCCCAATACGACAACATCGTCTACGACACACGGGCCACTCGCGAGTTCACGGGACGAGGCGGCGTATTCGATTACATGCGCGAGTACAACCTCTCGATGGACGAGGCCCTCGAGGTATCCGATCACTTGCCGGTATGGGGCGAATTCAGCGTCTACGAAGGCGGAGCGGTCGGCCGAGTCGCTGCGGTCCCCGCGACGATCCGCTGAATCGCACTCCGGCTATTGTCCCATGAACTCCCAGACCGTGCGGTAGGCGCCCTGCTGCTCGAAGTACTCGAGCAGCTGTCGATAGAAGGGGTGCGAGGCGACCGTCGCGCTGTCGCCGATCACGATCAGCTTGCGGCGAGCGCGCGTAATCGCCACGTTCATCCGTCGGGTGTCGGCCAGGAAGCCGATCTCGAATTCCCGGTTGGACCGCACCAGGGAAATCACGACGGCTTCCCGTTCGCGTCCCTGGAAACCGTCCACCGTGTCGACATCGACCCCCTGCGAGGACAGAGCTTCGCGCAGATGCCGCACCTGCGCCGCATAGGGAGTGATCACCGCGATGTCCGCCGCGCTGACTCCGCACTCCAGCAGCTGCCGCACCTGCCCGCAGACCATTTCCCCTTCGCCCGCATTGAACCGGCTCTCGCCATCCGGCTCGATCTGCTCGTCATAGCCCGAGCCGGCCGTGTCGATGAACCGCAGAGGCGTCTCCGTCATTTCCGACGACGCGACGCCCGGAAGATCACACAGACGGTGGCTCCGCACGCTGTCCGCTGCGATCAGTGACGCTTCGTAGAACTCGGCGGACGGAAACTCCATGATCTGTTCGTGCATCCTGTACTGCACCGTCAGCCGACGGGATATGCGCGGTCCGCAGGCCTCCATCAGGCGTTCCTGAAGACTCGCTCCGAGCCCTTCGCGCTGCGCCTCGCGCGAGACAACGGTGGGAGGCAGCTGACAATGGTCTCCCGCAAGGACAAGCCGCTCGCAGCGAGCCAGCGGTATCCAGCAGCCGGGCTCAGTCGACTGGCACGCCTCGTCTATCACGAGCCAGTCAAACGTGCGCTGCCCCAGCACCTCGCTGTCGATCGCCGTCGTGGTCGCACAGATCACTGTGGCCGTATCGAGGACATGCTGCACCACCTGCTTTTCCAAACGGCGGGCGTCATCCAGCAGACGCTTGGCTTCGGCGTGCATTTCGCGTTTTGCCCCGGGGGCCGGCTTGGCGCGGGTGTACCGCGCCGCCCGATCGCGCAGAGTCGAGGCTTCGCGCACCAGCCGGTTGGCCAGCTTCACATCGGGATGCCGCTCCACGATGAGGTCGAGCGTGTGTTCCCGCAGTTCCGGCAGCACCCGCGCGGGATGACCGATGCGCACGGCCTTCTCGCCCGCGTTCAACAGCCGCTCCAGCAGGTTGTCGACCGCCAGGTTGCTCGGCGCGCAGGCCAGCACTTTTGAGTCGCGCCGGATCGCCTGTCGGATCAGCTCGACCACGGCCGTTGTCTTGCCCGTTCCCGGCGGACCGTGCAGGACCGCCAGGTCCCGCGCCGACAAAGCAAATCGGATTGCGTCCAACTGCGACGGATTCAGGAACGGATCAAGCGGCTCGAAGGGCGTCTCCGGCCGATACGCAGGTTCGGATTGGCCCAGCAGAATGTCCCGCAACTCGGCCAGACGCTCGCCGCGAGCCAGGCGAGCACGCTCCAAGGCCGCTCGCTGCCGCTGACGGGCCACTTCGTCCGCCGACAGATCCAGACGAAACAGCGACGAACTATCCATCGAGTCGGTTGCTTGATCCAGAGCCACCTCGATCGTCCATGCCGTCCGCTCGCTGACGACCCCGCGCCAGGCGTCCGAAGCCGAACTCTGGTCGGAGAGCAGGACGGGAGTCCCGACCGAGAGCCGACTCCACGGCAGCTCGCGCGTCAGGTCTTTCTTTGAGAGCGTGAGCAGGGTCCGGCCGCCAAGCCCATCCTGCTCGTCCCGAATCACCAGCCCAATCAGGCTCTCGCCGCTCATCTCCGCCTCGGGACCGGAGACTCGGCGCAAGCGGCTCAGAGTCTGCTCCGTCTCGGCCCTGCCTTCAAGATCCAGGAGACGCTGCATCCGGCGAAAGTGATCGGGCTCCTGGTGGCCCAAAGCAGACGCGGAGGAAGCAGAAGAGGCCCGGATGTGCTGGTCGCCGATGCTCGTCCCGTCAAGCGTTCGTACCAATCTGGGCAGATGATCCGCGGGCACCTCCACGGTCGCCCTCCGCCCCTGCAGCTCGATCACGCCGATGGCGTTGCGATCGAGTTGCCCGACCTGTTCCAGAAGCCGAATGATCGTGCCCTTGACCGTGCGAGGCGGAAGCGATTCGAGACGAAGAAGGGACTTTTTCATAATGTCAGACTTTTCCCGGCGGCGCGGCCGGCATGCCTCGCAACGTCTGCAGGGAACTCGCCAGAATTTTCGCGTTGCGTGCAAATGTAGTGCAGTCGATATCCTCAGTCACCCCCTCCGATGAATCGCGACTTGCGCGGCATTCAATGCAAGCCGACTCGCATCATCGGGACTGTCGGATTTTTCCCTGCAACCGGCGCAACCGGGGGATGGCGAGGGAAATCCGGTCAGAACCGGATCCGCCTCCACTCGTACAGACTGCATACGGCGAAACCCCGACCGGAACTTTCCCCGGCGAGTGGTTGATGCAATTCATTGATCTTGCCAGTATCATTGAAAAAAGGAGTGGTCGATTACCGCAAGGCCGAAGATGGATTCCCGAGTCGTGTACGGGCTCTACGCTTTGGTCGCCCGTCACGCCGTCTGTACGGCAACCGGTGATTGGCCACTAGGCGCGCCGTCGAGGGAGATCAGGGCGTTGGATCCGGCAGATTTCAATGCACCTCCGCTGCGTAACCAGGACGCGATGGAGGTCGACGAGACCGCGATGTTCGGGGAAGAATTGGCTTCCGCCGGTTCTTCCGTGCCGAATCAGCGCATGGCCGGAGACAAGTTCGGCCGGTATCGCATTCTGAAAACTCTCGGTGAAGGAGCGATGGGCGCGGTGTACCTCGCCCTCGACTCGCAACTGAACCGCAAAGTCGCGCTGAAGATACCCAAGGTCAACGCGAAGGAGGATAGCCGGTTTCTCGTCCGCTTCCTCCGGGAAGCCCGGTCGGCAGCGACGCTGAGCCATCCCAACATCTGCCCTGTCTACGACGTCGGTGAAATTGACGGCACCCACTTCATTACGATGGCCTACATCCAGGGCCATTCGCTGTCCGAGTTCATCAGCCCCGAAAAACCGCACCGGGAGCGCAACGTGGCGTACTTGATTCGTCGCGTCGCACTCGCCCTGCACGAAGCCCACATCAACGGTCTGATCCATCGGGATGTCAAACCGGCCAATATCATGATCGATCAGCGCAACGAACCGATCATCATGGACTTTGGCCTGGCACGTTATCTGGACGATGCGGACGACCCGCGACTGACACGCGACGGCGCGATCCTCGGCTCGCCCGCCTACATGTCTCCCGAACAAGTCGAGGCAAGGCCTGGACAGGTCGGACCCGCCAGCGACATTTACAGCCTGGGCGTGATCTTTTACGAACTCCTGACCGGCCAGCTGCCTTTCCAGGGCTCGATCGCGTCGATCATCGGTCAGATCGTCTCGAAGGAACCCGAACACCCGTGCACTCTTCGGCCCGAAATCAACCCGCGCCTGGCCGAAATCTGCATGAAGGCAATCGCCAAACGCATCGAGGCTCGCTACTCCTCGATGAAAGAACTGGCGGCAGCGATCGCCGATTACCTCAAGGCGAAGCCCGAAGAACTGGCCAATGCGCAGACCGTTGCACAAGCGCCGCGTCCGAATCGTGAAAAGCCGGCTCCTGAGCCCGCCCCCAACGAAGCCACGGACACCAACGCCGGGCTTGAACTGAATGATCGGGCGGCAACGCCGCCCCCTCCCGCCGCAGATTCGCTCGAAGTCGTCTGCCTTTGCGGACAGCGTCTGGTCGCCAAGAAACGACTCGCGGGAAAACGCGTCGTCTGCCCGAGGTGCAAGGACGTGGTCACACTGCCGGATCTGTCATCCTCCGACAGCACCGGCCGACACATTGTGGTTGCATGCCAACATTGCAGCCAGCGATTTCTGGCAAAGGGCGAACTCGCAGGCAAAGCCGTCCGCTGCCCCGTGTGCAGCCGTCCGCTCAGCGTGCCGAAGCCGGGCGACGTTACGGCCTCGATTCCGCAAATTGACGTGACGTGCGAATGCGGCCAGCAATTCGTCGCCCGTCCCTTCCTTGCCGGCAAGCGAGTGCCCTGCCCAAAGTGCGGCCGAACTCTCGATATTCCATCCGCCGCGCGCAGGTGAGCGCAATACGCTGCGATTCTCGGTGATTGCGATTGCCGTCGACTGCCGCAGATCCTGCCGGTGCTAGCACACTGCAACACGTCAACGTGTGCTTTTGTGGTCTTGCGCCCAACGCATGGTTGACACTTCAATCACAATTCCTAAACTCATGGCTGGTTGAACGGAGTTGACTGAAGACCATTAAGTGATTTGGCGCCGCAGGATGCGGACCGTCGTTTCACAAAACACAAACCCCGCTTGCGCAGGCCCGGCGCCAGCGGGGTTTGTTCATTTCGGCCCGTCCCGCCGAGCATCCGCGCCCGCTGCCGCCTGCTCGCTTTCCCATCTCGGCTGCGGCATAATGTCGGCATGAAGAGACGATCATTCCTGAAACGGACGGCGGCGGTTCTGGTCGGCGGGTGGGCTTCCAGGGACAACGTGGCACGAAGCGAAGAGTCGCTGCCGCGAGTCAAGCCCGACGTCGTGCTCTATCAGGGACAGTACCCGGGTTGGCCCTGGCTGACGCGCATCCGCAGCGGCACCATGCTGTGCGTTTTCCGCGAAGGCACCGAGCACGGATTTTCGGCAAGCGGCAAGGCGATGCTCGTCCGCAGCGACGACGACGGCCGCACTTGGTCTCCGGCATCCGCGATCGTGGACGAGCCCGGCGTTGACGATCGAAACGTCGCGATTTCCGAACTGCCCAACGGAGATCTACTGGTTGTCTACAACACGTACACGTCGGCGGACGAGTCCGTCGCAATGACAACCCGCTCCTCGGACGGTGGACGGACGTGGCAGAAGCCGAACTCGGTCGGAACACCGAATACCCGCACTCGCGCCGCGGCGGTTGCGCTGGCCAACGGCGAACTGGTGCTGCCCTATTACATTGCCCCCGGAAGCGGAGCGTTGGCCGCCCGCTCGACGGACAATGGCCTGACCTGGACGACCGTCCGGATCCCCGACGTGACGGGTTTCGTGGGAGACGAATGGGACGCGCTGGAGGTTGAACCGGGCCGACTGGTCGGCATCTTCCGCAACAGTCATCCGCAATCCGACGGCACGTTCTGGAAGGCGGAAAGCCGAGACGGCGGCCGCAACTGGACCTCGCCGCAACCCACCAACATCCGCAGCCTCCGGTATGCTTCGCCGCCGCAGATCGTACGTCAGTCGGATCGGCCGACCGTGATCTACTCGGACCGCCGCATGGTATCCGTGTCCGCGGTCACCACGCGCGACCCCGATTTCCTTCGCTGGGATGTCGGGAGGAAGCTGGAATGTTATCGATACCGGGCCGACGAATCCCCGATCACCGACTCGAGCTATCCGGTATCAGCGCCGGTCAGCGCGTCCACGCGGCTGATCGTGGATTACGAAATCCGCAGCGAAACGCGCCAGATCAGCGGCTACTTCGTCACATTCCCCGCGACGTGGAGCAATTCCGACTGACCTCTTCGGCCGGCCCTGCGAGACACTGCGAACCGCCCCGCGACGGCAGTGCGGCAGACATGCGGCCGGCGTGCAATGAGCACACACTCAACGAAGAGGCCCAGCGATTTGCTGGGCCTCAATGAGTTTCTTACTGATACTCGCGACGAGAGCACACCGAATCTACTCCTCGGCGTTCCCGGCGTCATGATTGCGGAACTTCTCAAAGAAGGCTTCCGCTTCCGAGTTGGACGGCATGGCCGGTCCCGCGGTTGACGCATCCCGGCCGGTGGCGGTTCCTTCCGCGGATTGCAGCAGCGGATAGCTCTTCTCCAGCGTACGGTCCTTCTCCGCAGCGATGGCCTGGAGAGCTTCGGGGCGATAACGGACCTCCGAATCCTGGAACGACCGGAACCCCGTGCCTGCCGGGATGAGGTGTCCGAGGATCACGTTCTCCTTCAGGCCGACCAGGCAGTCGACTTTGCCTGCCAGCGCGGCCTCGGTGAGCACCTTGGTCGTTTCCTGGAAACTGGCCGCCGAGATGAAACTCGCACTCTGGACGGAAGCTTTCGTAATGCCCAGCAACTGGGTGCTCGCCGTCGACGGCTTGGGACGTGTTCCCTTGGCCGGATCTCCGCCAAGCGCTTCGATCTGGGCGTTTACCTGTTCCAGGACTTCCTTGGGAACGATGGCTCCGACCTCGAATTCGCTGTCGCCTTTGTCCGCCACCTTCTGGCAGCCCGCGATTTCCTGGTTCACTTTGCGGAACTCGAACTTATCCATGTCCAGTCCGGGCAGCAGGTTCGTGTCACCCGGATTCTCGATTTTCACTTTGCGCAACATTCTCGCGACGATGATCTCGATGTGCTTGTCGTTGATATCGACGCGCTGGCTGCGGTAGACGCTCTGGATTTCGTGGAGCAGGTACTGCTGCACGGCCTCTTCGCCGGAGATCCTCAGGATGTCGTGCGGTACAAGCGGCCCGTCGACGAGGGCCTGCCCCGCCTTGACGATATCGCCGGAGTGAACGAGGAAGCGTTTTCCGTGGGGCACAAGGTGTTCGCGCTCGATGCCGCTTTCGCTGCGCACGATAATCGTCCGCTTGCCGCGGCGTTTTTCGCCGAGGATTTCGACCGTTCCGTCGACTTCGGCGATAACGGCCGGATCCTTGGGCTTGCGAGCCTCGAAGATTTCCGTAACACGGGGCAGACCACCCGTGATGTCCGTGATGCCGGATGCCTCGCGAGGCGTTTCCGCCAGTACGGAGCCGGCCGTAACCGTATCCCCTTCCTCGACGACGATGTGTGCACGCTCGGGGAGGTAATAAACGTCGAGCGGTTTGCCGTCGAAGTCTTCCAACACCACCTGCGGATGCAGATCGCCTTTGTGGTCGACAATGAGCTTGCGAACGTGACCGCTCGGGTCACGCTCCAAACGCATCGTTTCGCCCTCGACAATGTCCTCGAACCGGACTTTACCGGTCACTTCGGCGAGAATCGGAATGCTGTGCGGGTTCCACTGGCAGAGAACTGAGCCCGCCCGCACTTCCTGATTCTCCTGAACCAGCAGCGTCGCACCGGTCGGCACTTCGTACTTCTCGATTTCTCGACCCTTGGGATCGAGGATCGCGATCTCGCCGTTGCGAGTGAGCACGATATCCTTGCCTTCGTCCGTCTTCACAACCCGCATGCGGGTGAAGCGGACGAAACCGCCCTTCTTGGCCTTCGTTTCGCTCTCTTCGACACTCGTGTTCACCGTTCCACCGATGTGGAACGTACGCATCGTCAGCTGGGTTCCAGGTTCGCCGATGCTCTGTGCGGCGATGATCCCCACCGCCATACCTTCTTCGACAAGCGTGCCGGTGGACAGGTCCATGCCGTAGCAGAGCCGGCAAACACCCAGTCCCGCATCGCACGTCATCGCACTCCGGACCTGGATCTTCTCCAGTCCGAGTTCCTCGATCTTGCGGCCGATTTCCGGAGTGATCAGTTCGTTCTCCCGGACGATCACTTCGTCGGTGACCGGGTTGACGATGTTCTGTCGGCTGACGCGGCCGTTGACGGCGTCGGCCAATCGAACTTCGACCTTCTCTCCGCGGTAGATCACTCCCTTGGTGATACCTTGAGTCGTGCCGCAGTCGTATTTCGTCACCACGACGTTCTGAGCGACGTCGGCGAGCTTCCGGGTCAGGTAACCCGAGTCAGCCGTCTTGAGGGCCGTGTCGGCCAACCCTTTGCGGGCACCGTGCGTCGAACTGAAATATTCGAGCACCGTCAGCCCTTCGCGGAAGTTCGCCTTAATCGGCGTCTCGATGATTTCACCCGTCGGTTTGGCCATCAGACCACGCATGCCGGCCAGCTGCCGGATCTGTTCGATACCACCACGGGCACCGGAGTGAGCCATGAGAAACACGGGATTGACGTATCCGCTGCCGCCGCGATCATCATGCTCCATGGCCGCCATCATCTCGCTGGTGATCTTTTCGCGGGCATGCGTCCACGTATCGAGCACCTGGTTGTAGCGTTCCATTTCGGTGATCACGCCGCGTTCGTACAGCTTGCGGAACTTGAGCACTGTCTTTTCGGCTTCGCCGATGATCCGCGACTTCGAACCCGGGGTGACCAGATCGTCCGTTGCGAACGACAGCCCGCTCCGCGTGCTCTCGCGGAACCCCAATTGGTTCATTTCGTCGAGCAGGTCGATCGTGGCTCTCCGGCCGAGTGTCTGATAGCAGTCGGAAATCACGGTGGCCAGATCGCTGGATCGCAGCGGCTGGTTGTAGAAATCGAGACCTCTCGGCAGGATCGAGTTGAACAGCACGCGGCCGTAGGTGGTGTCGAGCAACTCGCCGGGCTTGCCTTTTTCCTCGTATTCGCGTTTCACCTTCTGCCACGGCGGCAGCTTCACCTTGATCTTGGCATGCAGGTCCAGCCGCCCCTGAGCGTACGCGAGGTGAGCTTCCTCGGGGGAGGCGAACTTCATGCCCTCGCCCTTGCGGTTGGGCAGAACCAGCGTGACGTAGTAGCAGCCCATCACGGTATCCTGCGACGGGCTCATGATCGGTTTGCCGTTGGACGGCGCGAAAATGTTGTTGGTCGACAGCATCAGCGTGTGGGCTTCGACCTGCGCTTCAATCGACAAAGGCAGATGGACGGCCATCTGGTCGCCGTCGAAGTCGGCATTGAAGCCCTTGCACACGAGCGGATGGAGATGGATGGCGTTGCCTTCGACAAGGATCGGCTCGAAGGCCTGAATACCCATGCGGTGCAGCGTCGGGGCACGATTGAGCAGCACGGGGTGATTCTGGATCACGGCCTCCAGGATATCCCAGACTTCCTCATCCTTGCGCTCGAGCATCTTCTTGGCGCTCTTGATCGTATCGGCGTGCCCGAGTTCTTTCAGCTTCCGGATGATGAACGGCTGGAACAGCTCGAGAGCAATCTTCTTGGGCAGACCGCATTGGTGCAGCTTCAGCGACGGTCCGACGACGATCACGCTTCGGGCCGAGTAATCCACGCGTTTGCCGAGCAGATTCTCGCGGAACCTCCCCTGCTTGCCCTTGATCATGTCGGTCAGCGACTTGAGGGGCCGATTGCTGCTGCCCAGCACGGGCCGCTTGCAGCGATTGTTGTCGAACAACGCGTCAACGGACTGCTGCAACATTCGTTTTTCGTTGCGGATGATAACTTCCGGCGCATTGAGATCGACGAGCTTCCGCAGGCGGTTATTGCGGTTGATGATGCGGCGGTAGAGATCGTTCAGGTCGCTGGTCGCGAAATTGCCCGAATCCAGCAGCACGAGCGGGCGCAGATCCGGCGGGATGACGGGGATCACGTCCAGCACCATCCACTCGGGACGATTGTCGCTGTCGCGGATCGACTCGACGATCTTCAACCGGTTGATCAGGTCCTTCTTGCGCTGCTTGGAGTTCGTCTCCACCAGCTCCTGGCGGAGTTCCTGCGACAGCTTGACCAGATCGAGATTGCTGAGCAGCTTGCGGACCGCTTCAGCACCCATATCCGCCTCGAAGCTGCCCTCACCCCACTGCTCGCGTGCGGTGCGGTATTCTTCTTCGGTGAGCAGCTGCTGTCGCTCGAGATCGGTGTCGCCCGGATTCACGACAACGTAGTCCTGGAAATAGATCACCTTTTCCAGACTCGTGGTCTTCATGTCGAGCAGGTTGCCCAGGCGGCTGGGCATGGCCTTGAAGAACCAGATGTGCACAACCGGCGCGGCCAGTTCGATGTGCCCCATGCGCTTGCGGCGGACGCGCGAGTGGGTCACCTTCACGCCGCATCGATCGCAGATCATGCCCTTGTACTTCATGCCGCGATACTTGCCGCAGGCACATTCCCAGTCTTTTTCCGGGCCGAAAATGCGTTCGCAGAACAAACCGTCTTTTTCCGGGCGGTATGTACGGTAGTTGATTGTTTCCGGCTTTTTCACCTCGCCGAAGGACCAGCTCCGAATGTCGTGCGGTCGCGCCAAGCTGATTTTGACCGACTGGTAGTCATTGATCCGGTCGTACGAGCTTTCGCCGATGGTCATCTACTCGTGCTCCGTAAAAAAGAGTCACCGTTGGGTCGTAACGGTTATCCAAACATCCGCGGCAGCCGCTCCGGATCCGCCGACAAGCCCGGTATACGACGGCCAGCGGCCGCGAAGGTTATGGTTGCGAGATGATCTGTCCTCAACCGCAATCCGGTTCAGTCATTCCGATGCCGATCCGACGTGGAACGTTTCTCGAGCTGCATATTCAGCGCCAGGCCGCGAATCTCGTTGGTCAAGACGTCAAAGCTGGCCGGCGTTCCGGCTTCCAGCGTGTTTTCGCCCTTGACCATAGACTCGTAGATCTTCGTGCGCCCTTCCACGTCATCGCTCTTGACGGTCAGAAGTTCCTGCAGAATATACGCGGCGCCGTAGGCCTCCAGCGCCCACACTTCCATTTCCCCGAACCGCTGGCCGCCGAACCGGGCCTTGCCGCCCAGGGGCTGCTGCGTGATCAGTGAATACGGCCCGGTGCTCCGCGCGTGGACCTTGTCGTCGACCAGGTGGTGCAGCTTCAGCATGTAGATGTAGCCGACCGTGGTCTCCTGCTCGAGCTGCTGGCCCGTGCGTCCGTCCAGCAGATTGATCTTGCCGTGCTTCGGCAGACCGGCCTCGGAGAGACACAGGTTGATGTCTTCCTCGGAAGCTCCGTCGAACACGGGCGTGATCGCCTGAAATCCCAGCTTTGCGCCGGCCCAGCCGAGGTGGGTTTCCAGAATCTGGCCCACATTCATACGGCTGGGAACGCCCAGCGGATTCAACATGATCTGCAGCGGGGTGCCGTCCGGCAGGTACGGCATATCCTCGACCGGGAGGATCTTCGAGATCACACCCTTGTTGCCGTGCCGCCCGGCCATCTTGTCGCCGACGGAGATCACCCGCTTCGTGGCGATGTAGACCTTCACCATCTGCAGCACGCCGCTGCGGAGCTCATCGCCCCGCTTCATGCTGTTCAGCTTGCGGTCGCGATCGTCAATGGCCGCTTCCACCGCAGGCCAGCCGGCCTTGTGGATCTTCTCGACCTGATTGATCAGATCCTCGCTCCGCATGCTTCCGGTGATGGCTTCGAGCCGGAACTGCTGAGCCCTTTCCGCCACGAACTTCGGGTCCTGGTCGCGAACCAGCGGCGTACCGTCTTCGTCGGAAAGCACGCGGTTGAGCGTCTTTTCCATTTCGCCGATCATCGCGCCGAACACTTCCGAGATCCGCTTGTTGCCGTCAGCCTCGATCTCTTTCAGTTCCTTCTCGAACTTCTTCCGCTCGTCCTCCGTGAGGCTCATGCGGCGCGAGAACTTCTGGGCGTTGATGACGATACCTTCAATGCCCGACGGCACTTCCAGCGAATCGTTCTTCACGTCCTCGCCGGCCCGACCGAAAATCGCGTGCAGCAGCTTTTCCTCGGGAGTCAGTTCCGTCTTGGACTTGGGCGACACCTTGCCCACGAGAATGTCGCCGGGACGCACGTAGGTGCCGATCCGCACGATGCCGTTCTCGTCGAGATTCCGCAGCGCCTTCTCGCTGACGTTGGGAATATCCCGCGTGAATTCCTCGCGGCCCAGTTTCGTCTCGCGGATCTCCACGTCGAATTCCTCGATGTGGATCGACGTGTAGACGTCTCCCTTCACCAGCTCTTCGCTGATAACGATCGCGTCCTCGAAGTTGTATCCGTCGAACGACATGAAGCCCACGAGCACGTTTCGGCCGAGCGACAGTTCCCCCTGGAACGTCGCGGCGCCGTCGGCGATCACCTGGCCTTTTTCGACCTTGTCACCCAGCGCGACGATCGGCTTCTGGTTGATGCACGTGCGCTCGTTCAGTCCGACGAACTTCTTCAATCGGTACACGTCAGGGCCGACCTCGATGCGTTCCGCATCGCAGTACGTGACCTTGCCGGCGCGTTCCGCGCGGACCACCATGCTGGAATTCCGTGCTACCTCGCGTTCCATGCCCGTGGCGACGATCGGGGGTTCCGTGACCAGCAGCGGCACGGCCTGCCTCTGCATGTTCGAACCCATGAGCGCGCGGTTGGCGTCGTCGTGCTCAAGGAACGGGATCAGACCGGCGGATACGCCGACCATCTGGCTCGGCGCCACGTCGATGTACTGGACCTGCTCCGGCTGGACAATCTGGAAGTCCGAGCGGAAGCGGGCGATCATCGAGGGTCCGCTCTGCAGCTTGCCGGCATCCACCAGCGTATCGGCGGGAGCCACGTAAACCTCTGATTCCTCGTCGGCACGCAGCCATACGATCTCATCCGCCAACCGCCCCTTGGCAACCTTCCGATACGGAGTGATGAGGAAGCCGTAATCATCCACGCCGGCGTAAATCGCCAGGCTGGAAATCAGACCGATGTTCGTACCTTCAGGCGTTTCAATCGGGCAAATGCGTCCGTAGTGCGAAATGTGCACGTCCCGCACCTCGAAGCCGGCCCGCTTGCGGTTCAAACCGCCCGGACCCAGGGCCGACAGACGCCGTTCGTGCGTCAACTGCGACAGCGGATTCGTCTGGTCGACGACCTGCGACAACTCACCTCGGCCGAAGAAATACTCGATGGCGGCCGAGACGCTCTTGGGATTCACCAGACTGCGGGGAGTCATATCCTCCGCGTCCTTGAGACTCATGCGTTCCTGCACCGTTCTGCGCAGCTTGAGAAATCCCTTCCGCAACTCGTCGCAGGCCAGCTCGTCAATCGTCCGAAGGCGTCGATTTCCCAGGTGGTCGATATCGTCCACCTCGGCGTTGCCGGTCGAGTAAACGAGGTCCATCAGGTACTTGATCGCAGAGATCAAGTCCTCGGGACGCAGCGTCATCTCTTTTTCCGAAACGGTCAGGTTCAACTTGCGATTGATGCGGAACCGCCCGACCCGTCCCAGACGGTAGCGGTTGACATCGAAGAACTTTTCCTGGAACAGCGTGCGGGCCTTTTCCAGTTGCGGCGGATTCCCGGGTCGCAGCCGCTGGTAGATGCGAAGCAACGCTTCCTCGTGGCTGGACGTCGCGTCTTCGGCGAGGCAATTCAGGATCACCGGGGACTTCGGCGCAGCCATCACCTCGGCCTTTTGAATGCCGGCCGTGCAGATCAGTTCCGCCGCGTTCTTGGTGATCTTCTGACCGGCTTCGACGATGACTTCGCCGGCCCGCTCGCTGCCGGCCGGGTAGACGATGTCGTCGACGGCAATCTTGCCCTCGATCTTCGTCACACTGCGTCCATCAACGATCTTTTCCGCCGTCGTCTCGTAAAAGGCTCGCAGCAGATCGGAATCCGAACTGTACTCGGCGCTCATCGCCCGCAGCAGCGTCATTGCCGAGAACTTGCCGCTCTGGTCGATCCGCACGCTCAGCGAGTCTTTTCGCGTGACGTTCAGCTCGATCCAGCTGCCGCGTTCCGGGATGATGCGGCAGCTCGGCAATTTGCGGTCCGTGGTCCCTTCCTGCTCGAGAACAAAGTCCACGCCGGGGCTGCGGTGCAACTGGCTGACCACCACGCGCTCCGCACCGTTGATGATGAACTCGCCGCCACCCAGCATGATCGGGATGTCGCCGAGATAGACTTCCTCCTCAACCGGCTGTTCCTTGTTCAGCCGCAGCCACACTCGGAACGGTTTGCCGTAGGTCAGCCGCAACTGCCGGCATTCCTCCGGCGTGTACCGCGGCTTTCCCAGGTCGTACTTCAGGTAATCCAGACGGATCTGTTTGTCGTAGCTCTCGATCGGGAAGATTTCCCGAAGCACGCTTTCCAGCCCCTGGTCCTTGCGGCGAGCCGGCACGACGTCCTCCTGGAGGAACAGCGCGTAGCTCTGGGTCTGGATGCGCGTGAGATCGGGAATCGGGAAAGACTCTCTGCCACTGCCGAAACGACGAGTCTGCGAAGGTTGAAGACGTCGTTGGGTTGGGGTAGCCATAGGCCCGAATCACTCCCAGGAAAAGAGACAGTACCCTAATGCACGACCACGTCGGCTGCGCAGCAGCACCCGGCGCGGTACGGCCGGGGGCGCGCGAAGAAAGAACGAAGGTGCGTGCCGCAAGCTGGGCGCGCACCCCTCCCTACACGTTCACAAGCACGAACGAGCGCTTGAGAAACCACGGGTTGCAACAACAAGAATCACCCACCTGCGTCCCGGCTCGATCAGCGAGCCCAGGACGGCACCGCGTATTGGGGAACAAGGCTATTTGAGTTCGACCGAAGCGCCGGCCTTCTCGAGTTCGTCCTTGATTTTCGCGGCGTCTTCCTTCGACGCCTTTTCCTTGATCGTTACCGGCGCGCTCTCCACCATCTTCTTGGCTTCCATCAGCGTGGCGCCGGTCAGGTTCTTCACCACCTTGACCACGTCCAGCTTCTTGTCGCCAAAACCGGTCATCACGACGTCAAATTCAGTCTGCTCGACAGCAGCGGCACCGGCGCCGGCACCCTGATCCGAGGGAGCCATCATCATCACGCCGCCGCCGGCGGCCGGCTCGATGCCGTACGTATCTTTGATGTAGTCGCTCAATTCCTTGGCCTGCTTCAACGTCAGGTTCGCAATCTTATCGCCAAGTTCTTTGAGTTCGAGAGTTGCGGTTTCAGACATGTGCGCTACGATCCTTTCACTTTGGGCATCGGCGAGCTTGCATCGCCGACGCAACTGAACGGGTTACGATGATCCCACGGAATTCGTTTTAAGACACGAAGCCGAACCGAGCGGCAATTATCGGCACACCAGCCAAGGCACTCCGCGGCACGGCCCAACGAAGAGTTCTCAGGCCTGCGGCGTCTCCGCACTTTCGGCGGCGGCGGCCGCGGCCTCCGCCGCCGAATCCTCCGCGCCTTCGCCTTCGGACTTCTTCTTGATTTGGCTGGCCAACGCCCCGCCCGGCGAATTGATCTGAGACAAAAGCTTCGCACCCGGCGAGAGTATCTGCCCCAGCAAAATACCGAGCTGCTGCTGCCGATTCGGCCACTTGCTGATATCCCGGACCTTCTCTGGCGTCAGACGTTCCCCGTCCATCACGCCACCACGCGTCTCGAACTTCGCAAACTCGGCACCCTTGTCGAGCTTGGTCATTTCCTTGACGAGCGATACGAAGTCTTCCGCACCCCAGACAACGGCCAACGACCCTTCCGCCCCGTCAAAAGCGGCCCCCAACGGCGTTCCCTCCGTCGCGCGTCGGGCCAGCCCATTTTTGACAACCAGCAGATGGATATTCTTTTCACGCAGTTGGCGGCGAAGCACCACGGTCTGGTTCGCGTCCATTCCGACGATATTCACCAGCACCGCGTCCTGCACCCCGGCAAGTCGCCGCGTAATATCCTGCACCACGAGATTCTTGACGTATTTGCTCATTCCAGTCCAATTCCTCAGCGATTTCGCGCATCGTTACTGGATGCCTGCCGATCAGGCGGCAATCCGGATCCCCGGGCTCATCGTCGCACACACCGAGATGCTACGCACGTAAGTTCCCTTGACGGCGTTCGGCTTCAAACCGGTAATGTGATCGATGAAGGCCTGGACATTCTGCAGAAGGCTGCCCGCATCGAAACTCAACCGGCCCACCACGGCGTGTACGTTTCCGCCCGAGTCGTTGCGGAACTCGACCTTGCCCGCCTTGTATTCACGCACCACCTTCGCCACGTCCGGCGTGACCGTTCCCGCACGGGGCGACGGCATCAAACCACGCGGGCCGAGCACACGACCGAGCGGGCCAACCAGCCCCATCATGTCGGGAGCCGCGATGCACACGTCGAAATCCAGCCAGCCGCCCTTGATCCGCTCCGCCAGGTCTTCCTGGCCGACCTCGTCCGCACCCGCCGCCCGCGCCGCGTCGGCCAGGTCGCCCTTGGCAAACACGACGACGCGCTGAGTACGGCCGATACCGTGCGGCAGCACCACCGAGCCGCGGATGATCTGATCCGCCTGCTTCGGGTCAATGCCCAGACGCATGTGCACTTCGACCGTCTGGTCGAACTTCGTCGTGGCAAACCCCTTCAACGCATCCACGGCCTTCGTCAGCGACATAGGCTGAGAAAGATCCGTCGATTCCGCTAGTTTTACATATCGTTTTGAATGCTTCGGCATCGCTTCAGTCCTCAACCTCAATGCCCATACTGCGTGCAGTACCCCGAATCATACGTCGAGCGTGCTCCAGATCACGTGCGTTGAGGTCGGCCATCTTCTTCTGGCAAATCTCGTCGATCTGAGCGGCCGTCACACGGCCCACCTTATCCTTGTTGGGCACACCGGCCCCCTTGGCGACCCCGGCAGCCTGCTTCAACAGCGAGGCCGCGGGCGGACTCTTCGTAACAAAGTCAAACGAACGGTCGTTGTAGACCGTCACGATCACGGGAATCGGCGTTCCGTTATATTCCCGGGTGCGATCGTTGAACTGCTGCACGAACTGCCCAAGGTTGATCCCGAACTTGCCCAGCGAAGTACCAACAGGAGGAGCAGGCGTCGCCTGACCACCCGGAACCTGGAATTTCGCCTGACCGGTAACTTGCTTCGCCATGGTGCCTCAGCACACCCCTTTCCTATCGACCCGCACTTCACTTCGATCTGCAGCGCCGGATGACGCGACGCCGTCGCCCTGCGTCACACCGCCTCGACCTGCCAATGCTCCAACTCCACCGGCGTGGAGCGGCCGAAAATATTGATCATCACCGTGACCCGGCCGTTGGCCTCGTCCACGGACTCCACATCGCCCTCGAAATTCTGGAAATAACCTTCCTTCACGCGGACGCGGTCGCCGGCACGGAACGGAATGGCCGTCTTCACGTGCGAATCACCGCTGTCCACCGAAGCCCCAAGGCTCAATATCCGCTCGACCTCGCGACGATCCATCCGCGACGGCTTGCCGGCTGAGCCCGTGAAGTCGCCGATGCCCGGAGTCTCGCGCACTAGGAACCACGTGTCGTCATTGATCGACATGTGGACCATGATGTACCCGGGATACAACTTGCGCTTCACGATCCGCCGCTTGCCGGACTTGCTGAACTCGGCCACATCCTCGGTAGGCACGACGATATCGCTGAAAAACCGCTCCAGTCCGGCAATCTTCACTCGCCGCTGCAACGCATCGCGAATCGACTCTTCCCGATTCACCTGCACCTTCAGGATGTACCAGTCCTTGACGATGTCCTCGTCGCGTATCTCGTCCGTCAGCAACTCCAGCGGAGCCACGTCGTAATCGACCTCTTCTTCCTCCTCTTCCATGCCGTCGTCTTCGGCTTCGTCGACCGAGTCCGAGGAAACCGCCCCGGCGTCGCCCGGGCCGGCATCGACCTCCGCTTCCGCTGAATCCGCAACCTCAGGCGTCACCGGTTCCGACGCTTCGGGACTGGCAGCGCGACCGCCATCGGCCGACAGAGCACCGGCATCGACAGGTTGCTCTTCCAACCCGTCACCCGGATTCGCCGATTCTCGAGAATCGCTACTCACGCCGTACCCCCCTCACACAACCCGAACCGAACGCCAACCGCCGCCGCCACGCCTAGCCGAGAATCCGCAACACGTCGCGGAACAGAAACTTCCACAGCAGATCGTAGCCAAACAGGATTATCGCCAGGGCGAAAATTACGAAAATCACAACCATCGAACTGCGCACCAACTCGCCCCGCGACGGCCACGAGACCTTATTCATCTCCGCCTCGACGGCGATCAGGAAGTCGGCAAACTGAGCATAGTTCACCAGCCGATAGCCGCCCCAGAAGCCGATTGCCAGCAACGCGAACGGCAGAGCGTACTGCAGGATTTCGTGATTATAAAGCAACGTGTAGGCCCGGTACGCAGCGATGGCGAAGACCGTCCACAACACGCCACAGGTAACCTGCCGCGTGACGCGACCCTGCGTAGGCTTATAAAGACCTACGGAAAAGATCTCCGACATCACCGATCCGAGCGTCAGTGCTCTCTGCTTTCCCATGACATCCGACCGCGAACCGCGCGGTTTCCTGATCTATAGTCACGCAGCGCCAACACGCTCAACCCGCTTCAACCCGACATGCGCCGACGCGGGACGGCTACGATTCAATCCGGCTTCAGCCCGACCTCCAGCCCAATCTCAATCTGTCTTCCACCCGACCCCCGGCACGCGTCCCACCAAGGGAACGACGCCGAGAAGCAGGGGCAGAGGGACTCGAACCCCCAGTCCGGGTTTTGGAGACCCGTGGTTTGCCAATTAACCGATGCCCCTTCAATCCCGCCGCCCATCGGCGGCGGGAAATCCCTGATTACTCGAGAATCTTCGTCACGACGCCGGAACCGACCGTGCGGCCGCCTTCGCGAATAGCGAAGCGCACACCCTCGTCCATGGCGATCGGCTTGTGAAGCTCGACGCTAACGCGAACGTTATCGCCAGGCATACACATCTCGGCACCAACCAGATTCGCGGTGCCGGTGACGTCCGTCGTGCGGAAGTAGAACTGCGGGCGATAGCCGCTGAAGAACGGCGTGTGACGACCACCTTCCTCCTTCGACAAGCAGTACACTTCAGCCTCGAACTTCGTGTGCGGCGTGATCGAACCCGGCTTAGCCAGCACCTGGCCGCGCTCGATGTCGTCTCGCTTGACACCACGCAGCAAGCAACCGACGTTGTCGCCAGCCTTGCCCTCATCCAGCATCTTGCGGAACATTTCGACGCCCGTGCAGGTCGTCTTGCGAGTGTCCGTCAGACCGACGATTTCGACTTCTTCACCGACCCGAATAATACCGCGTTCAATACGGCCGGTCGCAACCGTTCCGCGACCTTCGATCGAGAACACGTCCTCAACCGCCATCAGGAAGGGCTTGTCTTCCTCACGGGCCGGCTGCGGAATATAGGAGTCAATCGCTTCCAGCAGATTCTCGATGCACTTGCGGGCCTCGGGATCGCTGGGGTTCTGGTACGCAGCCAGACTGTTGCCGCGAATGATCGGAATCTCGTCGCCCGGGAAATCGTACTTCGTGAGCAGTTCACGAATTTCAATCTCCACCAGATCCAGCAATTCCGGATCATCGACCAGGTCGATCTTGTTCATGAACACGACCATGGCGGGCACGTCCACCTGGCGAGCCAGAAGCACGTGCTCCTTCGTCTGCGGCATGGGACCGTCAGCTGCCGACACGACCAGAATCGCGCCGTCCATCTGGGCGGCACCCGTGATCATGTTCTTAATGAAGTCCGCGTGGCCGGGGCAGTCGATATGAGCGTAATGCCTTTTGTCAGACTCATACTCAACGTGCGCGACCGCAATGGTCACCGTCTTGGTTTCGTCGCGAACCGTACCACCCTTGGCGATATCGGCATACGACTTGGCCAGAGCCTTACCCTTCGCAGCCTGCACCGCGAGAATTGAACCAGTCAACGTCGTCTTTCCATGGTCAATGTGACCAATCGTGCCAACGTTACAGTGCGGCTTCGTCCGCTGGAAAACCTCCTTCGCCATGTTTTTCTACCTATGTCTTCTATGCCATGTGTGACAAAAGGAACCCGAGCAACCTCACCGTTATAAGATCAAGGCCGCGAATCCGAAAGAGCTGCTGATGGGACTTGAACCCATGACCTCGTCCTTACCAAGGACGCGCTCTACCGACTGAGCTACAGCAGCCGACTGAAATGCACCCGCCGTGCGGCGAGCCAAACCTCCGAACCAGCCACTGAAACGCCCAACTCCCCCGACTCGAAAGTCGCCCGCGAATACGCGGCCTTGGCGATACAAAGTACCCCGACAACGGGGCCAACCCCCAAATCCGTGACACCGACCCCGCTCGCGACACAGACCCAGCCAAAGACCCCAGCCAAAGGCCCCCGACCGCACACCAACCCGACAACCGGCAAAATCCGCCAACAAAAACCGCACGCCCTATGCGTGCAACACCATGGGGGGTGCAGGATTCGAACCTGCGAAGGCTAAGCCATCAGATTTACAGTCTGACCCCTTTGACCGCTCGGGAAACCCCCCGTTGATCCCCATTAAGCCTTGAGGGCCTGAACTGCAGCACCACTTCGGCACCACCCCCGACCTCAAACACCACCTCAGGCTCGAATATCCCCAACTCTCGTAACCGTGCACTCATGGAGCCAGCGGAGGGACTTGAACCCACAACCTGCTGATTACAAATCAGCTGCTCTGCCGATTGAGCTACACTGGCGAGAAGTTCAAAGTTGAAAACCAGTTAATATACCGAAGGTCGCATCCCACGCAATACGAAATGGACGCGGCCGCAGCAGGCTTTCCACCTATATCACCCAGCTGCCGCGGAATCTCCACAAAAAACCAATAAAAAAAGGAGCTGCTACCAGCTGCCAGAAAAGACGATCCGCCCCGCATTGACGGCTTCGACTTTCCGGTAAGCTCTGTCGCAACTCCCTTAAAGCTAACCCCTTAACTCGGGGTGGCCCATCACTCTGGCAAATCCATGTGCTCTTCTTGAGCGGCCAACCGCAGCTTGTTCAGCGCTCGAGCCTCAATCTGGCGGACGCGTTCCTTTGTGACACCCAGATCCGCGCCCACTTCTTTCAACGTGCGCGGTTCCTCACTGTGGTCCAGACCGAAGCGGCTAATGATAATCTTCTGCTCGCGCTCGTCAAGCCGCGATAGGATCCGATGGATCTGCTGCTCGCGAACCCGCTGAGCCGACTCCTGCTCGTACTGGTCGCTCCGATCGTCCTCCTGGCTGCTGAACA
>CAIPEB010000216.1 GCA_903863885.1 uncultured Planctomycetaceae bacterium
CGGGAGTAGCGTACCGTCTGGTTCGAATGAGACCGCGAATTGCCCTTGGCACGCAGGTACGCGTGGAAATCGTCCAGGTGCCGTTCGAGCGGTCGCGTAAGATGCTCCTCGGCCGGGTCCACCAATCCGGCTACGATCCGCTCGACTTTCACCACCAGTTCGTTGAGCATGGCGTGGGCTGCCTTCTTGTCGGTGGCCAGCGGCAGCAGCGGCGCGATCGCTAGGAAGCCGACCAGAACAGGCATAAGCTCACTCCGGGTACGGGAAATTCGGACAAGAAACGAAGAAAGCCCCGGGATCTGGTGGGATCGCGGGGCTTCGGATGGCCGAAACCGTGGTGCTGATAGCTTCGTATCGGCAACATTATTAGCTGACGCGTTTTTGCCGGAAATCTAGCTGAGTCCACCTGGCGTTGCATCGTGCATCGCTGCACAACCGCCAGCCGTGATCGAGGCAGCTTTGATTACTGCCGAACAGCACGGCGGTCCGGGCGCGGATTCTCGGCGAACGGCGAGAGCAACGCTCGGATAGCCACGCGGACACTTAGCGGAAGCAGCGACCACGCGTCGATCACGGCCTGCAGATCAGGATCGTGGGCAACGGCCCGTGCACCTACTGCACCGGATTCCGCACCGCCCTCAATTTCAGCATCACACAAACCATTACGTTTTCGCGACTTGCGCCGATACATTCGATTCCCATGCACTTCCGCTGTTGAATCTCTTGGCTATTGAATCTCGCAACGCAAAGCAACTTGCGGGCTCAGACGCATCAGGATTGTGTAGTCAGGCCAGCGCAACCATCACCTTGCGAATCGCCTGCGCGAGCCGGTCGAGCGTATCGCGATTCGAGAGCAGCACCGGATGGTGCAGCAGCAGAGTTCTGGCCGAGGCAAGTTCGCTGTTCGGCAGATCCCCGGCCCTGCGGCAGCGTCGCGAGCCCCGCCGGATGAAACCGGGGAAGCCCGCATCAATCGGCACTCCTTCCGCCCTCAACGCAACGATGAGATCCTCGCGGGCAATGCGTTCCGAATCGAGCAGCCAGCCGAGTTTGTAGTGGACCGGCTCGTTGCCGGCGATCGTTGATACCGGACGGAGTTGTGGAATGTCCCGCAATGCGTCGACGAGATACTGAGCGTTCTCGCGCCGCGTCCGGTTTCGATCGGGCAATTGCGTCAACTGGGGCAGCAGTACGGCGGCCTGAAGTTCGCTCAAGGGAAACGCCTGATTTCCCCGTTCGGAAAAGACCTTGATTCGCTGGTGCACCCGTTCGTCCGCGGTGAGAACGGCTCCGCCGCGACCGGCAGTCAGCAGTTTGCTCCCGCCAAAACTCAAAACGCTGGCAACGCCCCAGCACCCGGCCGGGCGATGCTGGACGATCGCACCGGGAACCTGACAGGCATCCTCGATCACCGCGACGCCGCGCGAAACGGCCAGCTGACAAATGGCCTCCGCGTCCGCAAGACTGCCGTGAAGATGGGAGAGGATGATCGCGCGGGGCCGGTGAGAAAGGGCACTTTCAAGTCGGTCGGCCGCCAGGCACCAGCCTCCGGAACCGATATCCGCCAGGACCGGCACTGCTCCCACGGCTTCAATGCATCTGAAGTTGCCCGGGTAGTCGTAGCCGGCCAGAACGACTTCATCCCCCGCGGTGACCCCCGCGCCGCGCAGCGCCAATTCAACCGCCAAGGTCCCGCTGCAGCACAAAGACACGAACGGCAGGTCATGGAATTTCCGCAACGCATCGCTGAAGGCCTGCGAGTGCGGTCCCTCGTAGAGCCCCCAACCGCCGTCGAGCCAGGCCGCTTCAAGAGCTGCAAAGACGCGATCGTCGCGCAATGGCCATTGGAAAGGCCCCTCGGCGAATGCCTGAGGACCGCCATGAATGGCAAGCGTTGCTTCCGCCACGATGCTTTCCTTCCGCTAGCAACGAGAACAGCCGCCCGGAAATCGGGATTGCTCCTCCAGACGCAGCACGCTATTGTGCCCCGCCATTTGAGAGCCGGTCTAGCGGTGCGCTGACGCTTTTCACATCCGAAGACACTATCAACTTCAGCGGGGCTGTGAACAAGCCTGTCGAGAACGGTGGCGGCATGGATCGAGGCAGGACAAACACGCGGCGTCGCGATCGCGCATGTGCGTGGACCTCGGCGGCCGGTGTCGTTCTCTGGCTGCCCGTGCTGCTTGCGGGATGCGCGTCGCAGGAATATATCTCGGTGCGCCGGGTTCCGGCCAATCCGCTGGCGGGTCCGCTGCAGCTCGTTTCCAGGAACGGCCCGCAACCCACTCCGCGAACGCAGCAACTGCTTCGCCGCTACGCACTGCTGGACGAGGATACGTCCATGCGACTTGTGGGTCTTGAACAGGAAATCGAGCGGGAACCCTCGCCCGAGAAAATGTACGCCTGCGCTGAATTGAGCTATGTCCAGGGCAAGCGATCCGAGGCTCTTGGGAACGAGAGCCTGGCCCTTGAGCTTTACGGCAACTCCATCCACTACGCGTACTGGTACCTCTTCAAAGGCAAGTCCGGCCCCTACCGAAATCCGTACGACCCTCAGTTCCGCGGCGCGTGCGACGTCTATAACGGAGCGCTCGAAGCAGCGATGCGGATTGTCGCCAGAGGCAACAAGCTCCTGCCGGGGACAACTGTTGCGATCAGGAAGACCGTGGGGCAGTTAATCGTCGAGATCGCGCCGTGCGGTCGCTGGCAGGCGACGGACTTTGAAAGTCTCGAATTCGTATCGAGCTTGGAGGTCAAGGGCCTGACCAACTGTTACCACACCTACGGCCTCGGGGTACCGATGGTCGCGGTATTTCGCAATCAGCAGTCTGCCGGCGAGCAGCAGCAGTATTATCCGCCCGGGCTCAGTTTCCCGGTCACGGCGTTCATCAAGGTGAAGGACCCGCCGCTCAAGTCGCAAGAACTCCAAGCCTCGCCTGACCGAGATTCCGACCAGCATTTTACGCTCGAACTCTACGATACGGTCAGTCAGAAACAGATTGACATCGATGGCGAGCCCGTCCCTCTCGAAACGGACCTGACCACTCCCCTCGCGTTCTTCCTCAGCAACGAGAAATTCAAGCAGCAGAGGGACGTCGCGAACCTGTCTCTGTTCAACCCGGGATTGGCTGCGCCGCTCACCGGGCTGTTCATGCTGGAGCCGTTTGATCCGGACAAGATCCCGGTCCTGATGATCCATGGCCTTTGGTCCGGCCCGGTCACCTGGATGGAGATGTTCAACGATCTCCGTTCGTTCCCGGACATCCGGGACCGGTGCCAATTCTGGTTCTACCTCTATCCGACCGGTCAGGCGTTCTGGGCCAGCGCAAGACGATTGCGTTTGGACCTGGACAAAGCTTTCCAGACGCTCGACCCCGAAGGTACATCGCCCGCCCTCAAGCAGATGGTCCTCGTCGGCCACAGCATGGGCGGCCTCGTGGCGCAAATGCAGACGCTGGACTCGGGCAACCAACTGTGGGCCGCGTTTTCAGATCACCCGTTTGAAGAACTGAAGGTCGATGACGAGACCCGCGAGCGACTTCGGCAGACGCTGTTCCTGCAGCCCAATCGGAACGTGCGTCACGTGATTACGATCGCCACCCCGCATCACGGCAGCTACTTTGCCAACGACTACACAAGATGGCTGGGCAGGCGTTTCATCCATCTCCCGGACGTGCTTGTCAACACGACTCAGAAGATCCTGCGCGACAACCCGGGTTTCTTCCGCGAGACGGACTTCGTCACCGTCAACACGAGCATCGACTCCCTTTCTCCGGAGTCTCCCGTGCTGCCCGTGCTGCTGCGCTCACAGCGGGCACCATGGACCGAGTATCACAACATCATCGGGCGAGTGCCGGAAGAAGGGCTCCTCGAACGCTTGGCGGCAGGCGACGACCCCGAAGGCAGCGACGGGGTCGTCTCATGCAAGAGCGCCAGGGTCGAATACGCGAATTCCGAACTCGAGGTGGAGGCCGATCACGTCAACATCCACCGGAATCCGCGGACCATCCTTGAAGTCCGCCGGATTCTCCAGGACCATTGCCGGACTGCGCCGGACGAAATCCAGCAGGAAAACGTCGCCCGACTCAGGCAGCAAGAAAACCCGGACCTGCGCTAGCGGCATTTGGTGGACGAACGAGCCAGCCAGCCGGACTCGCCGCACCTGCAAAATCGCGACACGGGTGATCAACCGCGAAACGCAAGCTGGGGCCTGGGCACCATCGGCCGCATCGATTTGGGCACGCGGCGCAGCAGCAATTCCCGATTGATGTTCTGGGTGCTGAGCGGAGCCGGCGGAACGAATGACTCCGGCGAATGCACGTCAACGGCATCCTCCTCGCAATCCGGATCGTCCCCTTCCACTTCCGCAGTTGCCTCGGACTTCGGCGAAGCCGTCGATTCCTGCAGCAATTCGCCACGGACGACCTTGATGCCCTGCGGAGCGTCAATCCCGACTCGGACAATTCGCCCGCGGACACTGATCACGGAAATCGTGATGTCGCTGCCGATTCGAATCGTTTCATGAGACTTGCGCGCGAGTACCAACATGATGTGCTCCTCTGCTTCTGTTCGCGTGAACCGCGTGGATGAGATAGCAGACGTGTAATGCACAGCGCATGCCAATCGGCCCCGAGAAACAACGAATCACACAAGCCGTTAGCAGAATGCGACTTGCGGAACAAGGCCAGAATTCCCGCTGGACACCTGGTGAACAAATTTACAAACGGGCTTGAAGCTTCTTCCGGTCCGTCAGGTTGCCCAGTCCGTAGGAGTGCCCGGTCCGTAAGACAGGCGACCGGTCAGTTCTTCCGGCGGGCCAGTTCGTCGCGCAGGCGGGCGGCCAACTCGTACTGTTCGGATGCTACTGCTTCCGCCAGTCGTTCGTGCAGCGTCTTTCCGACGCCGTACTCCTGGCGCAGCGTCTCGCGCAGTTCCGTGAGACGGGTCACGAGTTCGTCATCGCGATACTGCTCCTCGACATCGAACTGCTCGAACACATGCTTGAGCAGATCGAGTCCGCGGTTGATCTCGTGAACGGCCGCCTCGGCGTTTTCGCTTTCCAGCAACGCCAGCGCCGAAGCCTGCGTCCGGTGGAAAATCACGAACGGCCGGTATTGCTCGTGGGACAACGTCCACTGCTCATCCGCCGAGTGCTTCTGGCAGAAGTCCATCAGCGCCAGCGTGTGGTCGGCGTCCCGAACCGCCCGCTCGTAGTTCTGAAGCCGGAGCCAGCAGATCCGGCGATGATAGAACTGGACAAACTCGCGATCGACGTCATCACACTGCGACTCGCTCATCACGAACTTGTCGCCCTCAGGCAGCGAAAGCTGCAAGAGATTGTCGTAGTAGGTATCGCAGCCGCCGGGCCGGGCTCCGTCGGGCCGGCCTTCCATCTCCAATTGCAGCACGCCCATGTCGATCCGCATCTGCAGAACATCCCGTCCGTCGGATCCCTGGACGATGCGCACACTCAACGTCTCCGGCTCATAGGCCCAGGTTCGCAGGATAAGGTCGATGTGTTCAGGTTCTGACATTGGTCACGTGACGTTCATCGATGCCGACTTGAAAATCTCCGGCCGCGATTATAGCAAACGCGTCTGTTTTCGGTACACTCGCCTCAGGTGTCGCTCCCGGTAAATCGCCGCATCTGCTTGGAAGTCGACTTGCGGTGTTTGGCCTGCAAACGACGCTCGCGGGATGCCCGAGTCGATCGCGTCGGCCTTCGGGTCTTGGGAGGAACCAGCACCTCAAGCAGCATGCACTTCAGTTTCTCGAAACAGTCGCTGACGTTGCGGCCCTGGTCTCGATATCGCTGACTGCGCAAAACAAGGACACCGTCAGCAGTAATGCGGCCGGCAAAGCGCTCTGCGAATCTCTGCTTGACGTCGTCGGGCAGCGAGGACGAGGCCATCACGGACCAGCGGAGAATTGCCTTGCTGCTGGTCTTGTTCACGTTCTGCCCTCCGGGCCCGCTGCTGCGGACGTACGTGAACTGAAACTCTTCGTCAGGAATCGTTATCCGTTCAGAAATGACGAGCATCTTTCCACGATCGTGGCAACTCCGCCTCGCTCCCTGTATGTTGTCCAAGTAATTCGTTCCGACCCGCCCCGTCGGATATGATACCAGCCCCTAGACACGGCGATTTCGAGAATGGTTCGACTCCTGACGCGATTTACGGTCACTGCATCCGCCGTCCTCGCGGCCCTGCTGCCGACTTGCGAGGTCTGTCCGCGCGCCGCAGTCGCGGCGGAGGCGAGCGGTTCGGCCAAAGTGTCTTCGGCCAGTCCCCCTCGCGATGCCTCGGCTGGCAAACGCACGGCGGACTGGCCGAGGTTTCTCGGCCCCACTGCCGATGGCAAGTCCCCGGAAACAGGCATCGTCGCCCCTTGGCCGGCCAACGGACCGCGAGTGGTCTGGCACCGAAAGGTCGGAACCGGTTACGGAATTGGCTGCGTCAGCCAAGGAAAATACTACCATTTTGACCGCGTGTCGGAAGCCGGAGCCGATGGAGAAGGCCAATTGCGTCTGCTCTGCCTGGATGCGGCGAGCGGCACGGAAATCTGGACGTATCGGTACGAGACTTCTTACCAGGACCAGCTCGGCTACGACGACGGCCCGCGAGCTTCGCCCGTCATCGACGAAAACCGCGTCTATCTTTTCGGGCCGGAGGGCACACTGTCATGCGTGCAGGCCCGTGACGCCCAGTTGGTCTGGAAGGTTGACACGGCCGCGACGTTCGGCGTCGTGCAGAACTTCTTCGGGGTCGGGAGCACGCCGGTCGTCGTCGACGACCTGCTCCTTTGCCTGATAGGCGGAAGTCCCGCAGGAAGCCGCGGATTGTACGAAAGCGGCGGCCGAGTCGAAGGAAACGGGACCGGCATTGTCGCCTTCGACAAGCTGACGGGAGCCGTCAGGTACAAGATCACTGACGAGTTGGCCAGCTATGCGACGATCCAGACCGCCACGATCGATGGACGAAAATGGGCATTCGCTTTCGCCCGAGGCGGGCTCGTCGGCTTCGATCCGGTTCAGGGAAAAGTGGATTTCCAATACCCGTGGCGGGCGAGAATGCTCGAGAGCGTCAACGCGAGTACGCCCGTGGTCGTCGGGAACGAAGTCTTCATTTCCGAAGCTTACGAAGTTGGGAGTTCACTCCTGGCGGTGCGGCCCGCAGGATATGACGTGGTCTGGTGCGATGATGCCCGCCGCCGCGCAAAGTCGTTCAAAGCCCACTGGAATACGCCGGTTTACGTGGATGGCTTTCTCTACGGATGCTCCGGCCGCCACGCTCAGGACGCAGAATTGCGATGCGTCGAGTGGAAGACGGGGCGGGTGCGATGGTCCGAAACCGGCCCGCGGCCCGAGCGATCCTCGTTGATTTACGCGGACGGTTACCTCATTGCGATGGGTGAATTCGGATCGCTGCAGCTGATCCGGGTGAATCCGGACCGTTACGACCCCGTGTCCGCCGTGACGCTCAAAGGCGACGACGGAGAGCCGTTGCTGCAGTACCCATGCTGGGCGGCGCCGATCCTGGCAAACGGACGAATTTACTTGCGCGGAGATCGCGAAGTCGTCTGCGTGGAACTGATTCCCGGCGTGAAGTGAAATCGCGGACTGTCAGCCCACATGCGGTGCCGCATGCCACGACTCGAATGCTCGCTTGGAATGCGTCAGCAATTCAAAGTAGTCCGAAGACTCGACATCCTCGCCGATCAGTTCGACCTCGAAGAATCCGCAATACCCGCAATCGACCAGCGTCTCGACGATTGAAGCGACGGGAATAATACCGTCTCCGAGCCGGCAGCGGTTCTGCTCGCCGAGCGGCGGCTGTTTCGCGTCCCCCAGCTGGACCAAGCCGATGTGCGGCACGATGGCCGGAAGGCTCGCCAGCAACCCTGGCTCGAAACCGACGTGGTACGAGTCGAATGCGATCTTCAGCCGGGGACTCGCAACTTCTTCAGCGAGTTCCACCGCTTCCTTCAGCGAAGTGAGAAAGGTGCAGTCGGAAGCGCAGCCCGCGTGCATCGGCTCAACCGCCAGCGTGACTCCGCACTCCGCAGCAACCGGCAGCACCTCGGCGAGTGCCGTCTTGAGCAGGCGTCGAGCGTGATTGCTCGTGTGACCTCCGCGGGCGCCGCTGTAGACAATCAGTGATGCGGCTCGCATCGCGGCCGCCAACCGAACGGCATCGAGGGCATCGCTCACGCTTTCCTTGAATGATCGCCCGTCGCTGCCGGTGAAACCGCCTGCCCACGAGAGACTCGATACGCGCAGTCCCTTGTCCGAGAGCAGTTCGATTCCCTTCTCTTCGCCGAAATCCGACAGTTTTTGGCGCCACACTCCGATCGTGAAAATCCCGGATGCAGCCAAACGATCAACGTCTTCTTCAAACGACCAGCGGTACGTTGTCAATTCGTTTATCGAAAGCTGAGACATCCGTGAAAGGCTCCGAGCGATCCGGTCCGATAAGGAGGACTCGAAGGAACAGCAACGAGGCAACTAGTATGCAGGATCGACGAATCGGTGTAAAGGAAGTCGCGGGGCTAGCACTGCTGCCAGCGCCGCGGAACACGGGCAGGCAATCGCCTGGAAACTGCATGGCGGGCTGCGCGAACTTGTTGTCCCCGATGAAGATGCACACGGCCTCGATGAGCTGTTCCGCCAGTCTGCCAACTCAGTGCGATGTGATCGAGGAGCGCGGGGTACGGCCCTTTTTGTGGCCCGCGAGCGCAAAAAACTCCCCAGGAAACCCACGGCAGACCGCGTCCGAAGGGCGTTCGCTCAAACACCCCAGACTAACATCCTACAGCCGTTGCTTTCTGCAGAACGGAATTTCTCCTCAAGGGTTCTCTTTCTTACTCAACTTCCGAGACGCGTAAGTCCGATACTACCGTCACGAGCCAATGCTGCGACACGTTGTCCAATGAAGCGGGCGACGTGGACTCGTCGTACGCAAACGCAAAGGGTGGAAGAGCTATGTCGATGAGCAGAGTCACTGCGATCTTGGCGGTCCTTTGTATCGGTTGGGCTTGTGCGATGCCGGCTGCTGCTCAACATGAGCTGCATAATGTTCCGCCGGTCATCAACGCGGGCGGGGATAACCCGGACCTGCTCCAGCCCTTTATCGATCCCATGGCCTTTGATCCGGACTTTCAGTTCTTCGCGCCGGCGGAAGTGGACAACTACGGTGACGGGCCTGAAGCCAACACCGGGTGGTTCGCCACTTACGACCGCATGTACCTGTATGTTTCCCGGCCGAATTACGTCCCCTCCTACACGGAAGGGGACTTTGCCTGGGGAAATCGATTCGATCTGGGGTACATGTCCGACGAGGAGCACGGCTGGCTGTTCTCCTTCACGCACCTCGACGGCCCCAACGCGGTCGACGATCTGGTCCAAGAGCGAATCAACGTCTACCAGTCGCTTGATGAAATCTTCGGAGCACCGGGCGACGTGGTTCTGCGAGGCGGAGGCGACAGCACGGAGGACAACACTCCCCGGATACCCGGCGTGGTGATTCAGGATCGCAACAATCCGAGAACCAACCAGCGTGATTACATCCTGGAAGACTACCTGAACGTCGCCACTCTGCAGAGCTGGGAGCTCAACAAGACGCTGCGGCTCAATCAAAAACACTACGGCAGCTGGTTCGAGCCGTTCGCAGGGTTCCGCTACATGGTGTTCTCTTCGGACAACAACCAGGATCACTACCTCCGGTACGACGAAGAGACGGCGTTGCCGGTCCCCGTGGTGCTGCCGGTCCCGACCGAGGACGCACAGGCCGCCACGATCGAGCAGTTGATCCGTGATTCCTCGAACTGGACGAACCGCATGGTCGGCGGCCAACTGGGCTTCCGCTGGTTCAAGCAGAAGAGCCACTGGCTGCTGTCGACGGACGTGCGAGCGTTCGCAGCCCAGAACTTCCAGTCGTACCACTCGCTCGAACGAGTCGTGACGACCTACTACGACGGTGCGGATGTCGGTGCAGACGTGCTGCTGGAAGCCAAGGCCGAACGAGGCACCGTTGGACACAACGCAGAGTTCGTCATCGGCGGCGAAGTCCGGGTCGAGGCTGCCTACGCGGTGTCCAAGGCAATTTCAATCCGCGGTGGAGCACAGTTCATGGAATTCGGAACCGGCGTCGCTCGAGGCAGAACGCTGACTGACAACGCCGAGTCCGTCACGATGATCGGCTGGACGTTCGGTGCGACCTTGAACCGCTGAGCAGCGTGAGCCGCGATTAAATCTCAAGTGCGACCTGGCACCCCAAAATGCCGGGTCGCTTTTTTTGTTCAGGAATTCTCGGAAAGACACTGCTCTCGCAGCTGGCTCAACTCCGCTTCGAGCCGAAACCGCAGAGGGCTTTCCGGCCGCAACTGATCGATCAGCAATTCGGCCTTTGCGAGATTCTCCGCGTTAATTTCCTTCTTCTTGAAGAGCCGATTGAAGCTCCGTTCGACTTCGGATTCGGTAAGCAAATGTGTGTCTCCAGGCAGGCTGTCGGATGGCGAGACGACCATTCTACGATGATTCCGCAGTCATGCAAGCGAGACCTCAACCTCGAATCGCCCGTCGCCAGCGGCGATAACGCGACGTTGATGCGGCGGGCGGGCGTCCGAACTCAAGTGTCTCTCATTTCGCAGCCGCACGAATACGCCCAAGTTCCGTGGCGACAGCATCTACCGTTGATCGGATCTGCTGTTCGCTGTGCAGCGCCGTGATAAAGAACCGCAAACGGGCCGCTTTTTCCTCCACGGCCGGGTAGAGAATCGGCTGGACGTTGACGCCCTTCTCGAACAGGGCTCTGGACAACTGCAGTGCCTGAACGGAACTTCCCGTGATGACGGGCACCACCGGGGTTTCGCGACTGAACCCCGTATCGAGCTTTCGTTCGCTGGCCAATTGCAGGAAGAGCCTGGAGTTCGCCTGGAGTTGAGCCACTCGTTGCGGCTGCTCGAGCAGCAGTTGCAGGGAAGCCAGCGCTGCGGCGGCATTGCCAGGCGGGAGCCCGACACTGTAGACGAACCCCGGGGCCGTGTACTTGAGGTATTCGACCAGTTCCTTGCACCCGGCGATGTAACCACCGCAACTGCCGAAGGACTTGCTCAGCGTCCCCATCCAGATATCTACCGATTCGCGCGGCACGCCGAAGTGCTCTCCGATACCGCGGCCCGACGGCCCCATCGTCCCGATGGAATGCGCTTCGTCGACCATCAACAGGGCTTTGTGGCGGTTTTTCACTTCGACGAATTTCGGCAGGTCGGGATAGTCGCCATCCATGCTGTAGACGCCTTCGATGGCGACGAGCACCCGCCGGTATTCGTGCCGCATTTCCCGCAGCGCGCCGTCCAGTGCTTCATAGTCATTGTGGGGGAAGGGGCGGCGACGCGCGCCGGAAAGGACGGCGCCCTGCACGATGCTGTTGTGCGCCAGCGAGTCGTGAATGATCAGGTCACCGGGTCCGAGCAGATGTCCAATCGTGGTCTCGTTGGTGGAATGTCCGCCGACGAACACGATGCAATCCTGAACGCCCACGAAATCCGCGATGGCCCGCTCGAGTTTCCCGTGGACCGGCTTCTCGCCCGAGACGAGCCGACTCGCCGAGACGCTTGTGCCGTAGCAATCGATCGCCTCTTTTGCCGCTTCGGAAACCGCCGGTTCGCCCGACATGCCGAGGTAGTTGTAGCTCGAAAAATTGACGACTTCTCTTCCGGCGATCACCGTGGTGTCACGAGTCACTCGCTCGTGAACCGTGAAGTAGGGATTGGCCGCTCCGGTGGACGCCAACAGCTCCATCGTCTGCTTGAGTCGCAGGTACTCCGGCATCTGATCAAACCGGTAGCATTCGGCCGGCACGGCCTCCGTCGGCCCCGTTGACGAAGCCAGCCTCGCCGTGTCGGTCGGAAGCCGGCGACGGTTCTTGGGTTCGATGCCGACGTATTGCTGGATTGCCAGAGCCACCTCGCGACACGTTTCGATTTCGACCAGCACGGTCTCGGGCAACCTTCCGCCAAACGTCTCCTCCAAACCGTGCGTAATCTGGAGTCGCTCCAGTGAATCCACTCCCAACTCGATGAGATTGGTATCGAGACTCAGCGACTTGGCCCGTTCGCGGGCAACGTTGCGAACGTGTTCGAGCACGACTTCCGCCACTCGCGGATCGACGTCACCGACAAAGCGGCTCGGCTGGCGTGCCTGCTTCGGTTCTTCCGGCACAGCCGCGGGCGCCGGGGTTTCCGCGGCGACTGCCGGCGACGGGGCGGCTTCCGCGGCGGGTGTTTCGGCTGCAGACCAGGCAAACCACTGCTGCACAACCGACAGCGAGTTTTCCAGGAACGCGTCTCGGCAGGCATGCCGCTGGATCTTGCCGCTCGAGGTCTTGGGCATCGAACCGAAGCGGACGAGAATGATCCCGTCGGGAGGCAATTCATGTTCGACCGACACGTTCTTGCGGATCTTGGCGATCACGTCGGACCAGTCCTCGCGACGAGTCCGCTCGACTTCTGCGACGATGATCAGACATTCGCGCCCGTTCAGATCGACCGAGAATGCCGCGGCCGCACCCGCCTGCAAGCGGTTGTCGGTCTGCTCTACGGTCAACTCGATGTCCTGCGGATAACGGTTTACACCCCGGACAATGATCAGGTCCTTGAGGCGACCGGTAACAAAAAGTTCCCCCTGGTCCATGAACCCGAGGTCGCCCGTCCGGAGGAAATATTTGTCCGGTTCCCCCGCAATGCAGGCGCGGAACATCTGCTCAGTCGCTTCCGGCTTGTGCCAGTATCCCTGGGCAACGCTCTGACTGCGAACCCAGATCTCCCCAACCTGATGTTCAGGAAGCCGTTTGAGACTCTCGGCATCGACGATGGCCACTTCCTCATCGGGCAGCACGTGGCCGCATCCGACGATCTTGCGGGCGTTTGGCTCGTTCGGCTCGGCAGCGACAACTCGATGCTCATCGAGCGCCTTGCCATCAAATGATCGAATAACGGGCGGATCCTGCTTGTAACTTCCCGTCACGATCAGCGTCGTTTCAGCCATTCCGTAACAGGCGAAGAAAGTCTGCGGCCGAAATCCGACTTTCGAAAATCGGTCGATGAACGCCTCGAGTGTTGCGGCTCGGATGGGCTCGGCGCCGTTAAAGGCCACATCCCACGACCCCAGGTCCAGCCCGGCCATCTCCTCGTCCGTGATTTTGTCCTTGCACAAATCGTAGGCGAAATTCGGCCCGCCGCTGATGCTCACCTGATACCGCGTGATCCCCTGCAACCAGCGAACTGGCTTCTGCAGAAAGGACATCGGCGACATGAGGACATTGGGGCGACCGTAGAACAGAGGCTTGAGAACTCCCCCCACAAGCCCCATGTCGTGGTAGGTCGGAAGCCAAGTCAATCCGACCCCCGACCGACTCGGTTCGAACGAATAGGTGATCAGACTGACATTGTTGATCATGTTCGAGTGGGAGAGCATTACGCCCTTGGGCGTTCCCGTCGAACCGGAAGTGTATTGAAGAACAGCGAGATCATCGGATGCGAGCGGCAACGGTCGCCAATTGTCCGCCACGGAGTCAGGGAGACGATCGGTCGCAATCCACGCGAGATTCTTCAAACTGGGCGAATCTTCCAGCAACCCTACGACGCGATCAGACACGTCGTGCACAGTCAGCGCAGCTTGAGCACTGGCGTCCGCCGAGATGGCCTCAATGCGGGCCATGTATCGATTGCGGCGGGGCGGATACGCAGGCACGGCCACTGCCCCGGCGTATAGGCATCCGAAAAACCCCTCGACAAAGTCAAGTCCCGGGGGATACAGGAGCAGAATTCGCTGCCCGGAGAGTCCCCTTTCGATCAGCGTGCTGGCAATTGCCCGACTGCGACGGTCCAACTCTGCGTAGGTAATCCGGCGGTCTTCACCATCACCATCGGTGAAAAAGAACGCCGATTCGGCAGGCTGTTGATCCGTCCAGTAGCGCAGGCAATCAACGAGGTTGGTGAGCGGAGGGGAGAACGGGGAGAGGAAACGGTCGAGATTCACTTCTTAACACGCTCCAACTGCAGAGAAATTAATCGCATCCGGCCAGCGACACGGGGCGGGCCAACCCGCCAGACCGGCAGGATACGCAAACTTTACCGCCCGAACCTACCATTTCCCGAGGTTGCCATCAAACCTGCGAGCGGTTACGGCTGCCAAAGATCCCCCTGCGCAGGGAGGCGATCGAAGGCATCGTCTTGTCAAGTATCGACAGACGGGCGTAATCGATCAATCGGATGGGAAAGAGAGCGGAACGTGGCAGTTGCGAGAACGGGGGAAAATCGGCAGAAATTGACGCCACTCGCAGTGAAAGAATTTGCGCGACAAGCCCCGATAATCAGTTTTCGACCAGCGAGGGCAGGAAATCCTGATCAGTCAGCCCGATGTTCAAGCGAAGCTTGGTGAACGTGTACTCCTCCAGCAAGACGGGCTCATCAGATCCGGCCGCTGGCCAGTCATAGCCTTCCACTCGGATCGGGACGTTGAGATCGTCGTCGACGAACACATTGGCGATATGGTAACTGAAGTGCTCTCCCGGCTTGGGATGGGTTACCTGAATTCGGGTGCATTTCCGGCCGTCGACGCTGGCGTCCTTGTAGAAGACGACGACCGTGTTGGAATTGGTCGGATCGTAGCGGATGTCATCCTCGGCCTTTTCGATCATGCGACGGGCAACCGTTTCGAGGCTTAACTCGGTGACCGGGTAACGGCTTTCGCGCATCGCTGCTTCACTGTCCGGCGCGACTTTCACGGTCACGTAGCTGAACCGTTTTCCACCGTTTCGCACCAGCATTTTGTTGCTGTTCTGCCCTTCCACGTAGAGGACCTTTCGGTCCTTCAATTCGGGCGGAGAAAGAAAATGCATGTACAGGCTGAGCGGCACGGACACCTTGCCGGCCTCGGTCTTCCGCAGCCGCGCCTTGGTGTGAAGGTACTCGTAGCCTTTCAATCTCCCTTCAATTCTCTCGCGTTTCACGAGCAGGCACGAGAAGTCACGGACGTTCTTCTGCAGAAACAGGTAGCGGCTGCGTGCGAACTGAAGCGCCGCATCGAGCGAATGAGCGCTGGTTGATGCTGGGCTGGCCGATGCCGGGCTGGCCGATTCGGCCGCGACGGCTTCCGGTGAGGCCGGAACCGCGCGAGTGAAGGGCACCGATCCATCTCGCAACAGCGTGCGGCTCGCGGTGGAAAACTGCGCGTGCAGGCATCGAGGGGGCCCGAGCAGCCCAATCGCCATGAGAACCGACGCAGCGAGAAACGAGCCACGCATGGATGACTTCCACTTTCCGACCGTTATGACACGCCCACCGTCGCGACAGGCTGCTTCCAGGTCAGTTCCCGAATTCGCTCGCCGGAGACTCCTCCGGACCGGATATTCGTCGTTCGCTGCCAACTCGTTGCCCTGGGCCAAGATGCGAACCGAAACTGACTTTCCCCTCCTCCGCCGACAATCACCGCCAAATTATACGTCACGTCGGAGCAAGCGGTCGGGAAAAAACGATGTGCCTCCACAAACCGCGTCGAGGTCGGCCCTCAGCAGGAATATTTTCAGAAAAATCCGCTCTCCGTTGATGGGTCACAGGCGTTTTTGGTGCTTTAAAGAATAAAGGGATACTTGGCCGCAACAAGCGAAAGTTTGTCGCAGGCAGCACGACTCGGTACAATCCGCGACGCTGTTTCCGCACAAATCTTTCAGTCCATGGAGGTTGCGCGAACATGCCTTCTCAAGGATCAGTTAGTAACCTGATTCAACAGGTCAAGACGGGCGGGGACGCCGCCGCTAACGGTCTGTGGATGCGGTATTTTCCCAAACTCCTCGAACTGGCGCGACGGAAGTTGTCAGGCGTTTCGCGCTGCATGGCCGACGAGGAGGACGTGGTGGTTGTGGCCTTCCACAGTTTCCTGCGCAGAGCGAAAGAAGGGGATTTTCCGTATTTGACGGATCGAGGCGGCCTCTGGCGACTTCTCGCCACGATCACTGCCAACAAGGCCTGCAATCACGTCCGCTCCGAAAAGAGCCAAAAGCGTGGAGGCGGACAGGTGATGACGGCCCCGATTCTGTCCGATCTCCGGTACTCGATTATCCAGGAGACGCTGAAGAACCTCGAAAGCACGGACCCGCGACCGGAGGCGCGAGTTGTGCTGTCGGATTCCCTGGACTACCTGCTGTCCCTGCTTGTTGACGACGAAATGCGGGTCATCGCTCTGTCGAAACTCCAGGGCTTGCCGAACGAGGAAGTCGCGAAACTGATCAATCGGTCCGTCCCGACAGTGGAACGCCGTCTGAAACTCATCCGCGACGAATGGCAACAGGAGCTGCTTGAATGAGTGCGACAGAACCGCCCGATTCAAAGGATCCCGCGCGCGAGGTGGCTCGCCAGATCGATCAGCTCTGCCTCAAATTCGAGGACGAGTGGATAGCCGGGCGAACTCCGGCAATCGAGGACTTTCTGGCCGAAGTCTCGGCGCTCGACCAGGACGGGTTGCTGTGCGGGCTCGTGCAACTTGAATGGAACTATCGGACGGCGCGGAGTGAGTCTCCGACGACTGATGCGTACATCGCTCGGTTTCCCGACCATGAGAGGTCCCTCACGCGGCTGTTTGTGCGCATGGGCTTGATCTCCCGAGCGGGCCTGCAGGCAGGAGCGCGGATAGGCCGTTACGAGATCGCGGGGCTCATAGGAACCGGGACGTTCGGTTCGGTATACACGGCGTGCGATCGCGAACTCGATCGCTGCGTGGCGATCAAGGAGGCATCGTCGGAGTTCTGCGAGACTCAGAA
>CAIPEB010000217.1 GCA_903863885.1 uncultured Planctomycetaceae bacterium
AGTATCGGCATCTGGAGTTGGAATTTCCGCAACAACAGGCTGGAATGGGACGACCGCCTCTGCAACTGGTATGGCGTTCCTGAAGAAATACGTCAAAACGGACCTTACTACGAATTCTGGCGATCTCGCGTCCATCCCGACGATATCGATCGGACCGAAGCATGCCTGGAGGATGCGCGGTACCAGTGCGTCCCGTTTGACCAGGAGTTTCGGGTAATCAATCCGGACGGTTCGATCCGTTACGTGCATTCGGCCGCCGTGGTCGAGCACGACGCGAACGGCAAGCCGGTCGGGATGACCGGTATCAATCGGGATATCACGCAACAGCGTGAGTTGGAGGAAAAACTGCGTGCCGCAAAACGGGCTGCGGAGGCGGCTAATGTGGCCAAGAGCGAATTCCTGGCCAACATGAGTCACGAGATCCGGACGCCGATGAACGGCGTGATCGGCATGACACGGCTCCTGCTCGACACGCAGTTGCGCGGTGAGCAGCGGCGGTTTGCGGAAACGATCCGATCGAGCGCCGAGTCGTTGCTGGCCCTGATCAACGACATCCTTGATTTTTCCAAGATCGAAGCCGGAAAGCTGGAATTGGAGATCGTGGACTTTGATTTGCACACCTTGATGGACGAATTCTCGGCGCCCATGGCTGCGCTTGCCAGGCATAAGGGGCTGAAGTACCTGTGCAGCATTGCCCCGGACGTGCCGGCAGCGGTGCGGGGCGATTCCGGCCGACTGCGTCAGATACTGACGAATCTCGTCGGCAACGCAGTGAAGTTCACGCAGCAGGGCGGGATTTCTGTTCAGGCCAACCTCATCCGGCAGATCGACGACGACATTTTGCTGCGGTTTGCCGTCCGTGACACGGGGATCGGGGTGTCGGCGGAACAGCAGCGGAAGCTCTTTGATAAATTCACGCAGGCCGATACCTCGACAACCCGCCGATACGGCGGAACCGGACTCGGGCTGGCCATCTCCAAACAGCTGGTCGAGTTGTTGGGTGGTCAGATCGGAGTGGCCAGCAACAAGGGATGCGGAGCAGAGTTCTGGTTCACGGTGCGATTCGGCAGGCAGTTGTCACCGCCGACCTCGGAGACTGTCAGCATCCAGGAGTCTGCTCAGCGAGTCGCTGCGGGGCTGGTTTCCCGCCAGAATGTCAGGATCCTCGTGGCCGAAGACAATGTGGTCAATCAAGAGGTGGCGCTGGGCGTTCTTCGTAAGCTCGGGTTGCATGCCGAAGCCGTAGCGAATGGCGTCGAGGTGATCGAAGCACTGAGAAGTCTGCCCTACGATCTGGTGCTGATGGACGTGCAGATGCCCCACATGGATGGCGTCCAGGCGACTCGTGTCATTCGCGATCCGCAGTCGCCGGTTATCAATCACCAGATCCCCATCATCGCAATGACGGCCCACGCACTGCACGCGGACCGGGAACGCTGCCTGGAGGCCGGCATGAATGGCTATCTCAGCAAGCCGGTTTCTCCCCATTCGCTGATCGAAGCGTTGAACTCCTGGTTGCCACGGAAAACTCAGGAATCGGAGTCGGAAGCAATGTAGTTTCGCCTCAGGGGTCGCGGTGCCGTGCAAAGTGCGACCTGCCGAGGGGGAACCAAGGGGATCGCCGTGTCATACCGCTCGCCCTACCTACGCACAGGTGCCGTCGCCGTCGCGATTGTCTGGCTTGGCGCGACCGCGTGCCTCGCCGGTGAACCGGCCGCTGAGCCGGTTGCCGGACCGGCAGTGAAGCCGACTGCGGAGGCGAGCTATCTCCGCGCGGAGCCTGAGGCACTGGAAGCATGGAAAGACATGCGGTTCGGGATGTTCATCTGCTGGGGCCCCGTGTCGCTCACCGGCAAAGAGATCGGCTGGTCGCGCGGCGCACCGCCCTGGGGATTGCGGCCGGGTATGGAAGGCGGCCGCGGCGAGACGCCGGTGGATGTCTACGACAACCTCTATAAGAGCTGGAAGCCCGATGGATTCGACGCTCGCGAGTGGATCCGCACGGTCCGCGAAATGGGCGGCAGGTACATCGTCTTTCTCGTGAAGCATCACGACGGTTTTTGCCTGTTCGACAGTCAGCTGACCGAATTCAAGACCACCGGTCCGGAATCGGCCTGGAAGATCGATGTGTTTCGGGAAGTCGTCGACGCCTGCCACGCGATGGATGTGAAGGTGGTCGTCTATTACTCGCAGCCTGACTGGCATCATCCCGACTATCGCGGCCCGAACCACTCCAGATATATCGAGTATTTCCACGGTCAGATTCGCGAGATCCTGACCAACTATGGCCGGATCGACGGATTATGGTTTGATCTGGGAGGCTCGCCGAAAGACTGGGACAGCGAGAAGCTCTTTGCAATGGCCCGCGGGCTCCAACCGTGGCTCGTTATCAACAACCGCTGCGGCTTGTCGGGCGACTTCGATACGCCGGAGCAATACGTCGGACGAACGCAATTCGATCGGCCGTGGGAGAGTTGCATCACGCTGGGTACGCAGTGGTCGTGGAAACCGGACGACACGCTCAAGTCGGCGGATGAAGCGATCCGCATGCTGGTGGCCTGCGCAGTGGGCGACGGCAACATGGCGCTGAACACCAACCCCATGCCCGATGGACGCATGGAGCCGCGCCAGGTCGAGTCATTCCGCAGTATCGGTCGATGGCTGGCGGAATTCGGAGAGAGTATCTACGGCACGCGGGGCGGTCCGTTTCGCGCACCGGAGATGGGGGCGCGCACCTTCGGGCAGGACGCGCTGCATTTCGCCATGCCGCAAGGGCGGTGGTGGGGCGGCGCGACGTGCAAAGGCAACACGATTTACCTGCACATCCTCCGCTGGCCGAGCGACACGATTCAACTGCAGGAGCTGCCGAGAAAGATCGTAGGCCACAAGGTACTCACTGGCGGCACGGCCACCGTCGCACAAACGGCCGACGGCATCACGGTAACGGTGCCTCTTGCCGAGCGTCACCCGATCGACACCATTGTGAAACTGGAACTGGACGGTCCCGCTCGCGGACTGACGTTGCCGCCGCCGGCCTCCGGGTCGCTCGCGACCGGGAAACCGGCGAGTGCCTCGAACTTCCACCAGAAGATGGCCGAATATGCTCCCTGCCGAGCGGTGGATGACGATCCCAACACCCGCTGGGGCTGCGATTGGGGTACCAAGTCCGCCTGGCTTGCCGTGGACCTTGCCGGTCCCGGAACGTTCGCCGGCGCGTATATCAGCGAGCCGTACGGCCGCGTTCAGAAGTTCGAGCTGCAGTGCCGCGATCGTGAAGACGAGGCGTGGAGGACGTTCCATCACGGCACAACAATCGGCGAAGACCACAGGATCGCATTTCCGCCGGTGACTGCACGCTATGTGCGCCTGAATCTGCTGGAGACGACCGAAGGGCCTTCGATTTGGGAGTTCCAGCTCCTCCCGGCAGAGTCGCCCGCTGACGCGAACAAGTGAAGTCTGCGCGGCGAATCGGTGCTGCGACGGACTCTTGCGATCGGAGTCCTGATGGCTTTCGTAATTCAGGCCGATCCCGCCGCGCGCCGAAGTGCGGCGATATCCAGTTTCAAGACGATCTGCGCGATGCGTCGGCGCGGGCTTTCGTATCCACTTACGGGCGGGCCGCGGAGAGATTTGTGAACAACTGGCGATCAAACTCCATCAGGCCGAATATGCCGTTGAGCTGGCTGGTGGAGACCCAGGGCAGCCAGAGACGGTGCAGGCCCTGTCCGCGGGGCGGTGCGAGGGAGTAATGCTCCTGCTGCCAGCCAATTCCGCGCAGATCGTGCGGATGCGAGGGGAGAGCGATCATTGCTTTGGTGTTGTGCAGCAGGATGCGTGCAACATCGAGGTAGTGGTCGTCGCCGGTATGGCGGTACAGCTTCGCGTATTCATCGACATCAAAGGCCATGTAAGCATCAACGAGCGAATGGCCAGTTGCGATCAGTTGCAGGCCTGTCGTGGGCACACCGCGTTTCCAGTGCAGGCGGTTATTGTCCGCATCGGCTGGCATCGGGACGTTCCACAGGTAAATCCACGTTTCCGCAATGTCCGCGGAGTTACGGGCCCGGTCGAGCCAGCGGCGGTCGCCAGTGGCTTCAAACAGCAACAAGTAGGCTTCGAGCGAAAGCGTCGCTGCTTCTTTGTCGAGCACGTCGGGGTTGTCGATCGTTCCGCCGACGAAGCGGCCTCGTGATTGGCCGTTGTTCCAGCAGAATTCGGCGGCGCGGACGGCCGCGTCGAGGTACCTGCGGTCATCGGAGAGGCCATGCAGCTGTGTGAGCAGCGGGATCGCATTGAAGCTCGCGTTGGGCGAGTCGGAATAGACGTTGCCCTGTGGCGGTACCCAGGCGCGAGGAAACCCGCCGGCCGACTGCTGCTGTGTCAGCAGCCAGTCGCCGAACTGTCGCGCCCAGGCAAGCCACTCGGGATGGGCTCGGCCAGCCTGTGCTTCCCGCCGGTAAGCCCGCAGCAGAGCCTTCATGTCGTCGCCGAACGAGCGGAGATAGACCTCGGGGTGACCCGGCACATGGCCCAGTGCCGTCGCAGGTTGCCCGGTCGCGATGAAGAAGCCTTCACCTTCCGGCGGCGCCATTTTCAAACGCAGGAATGAAGCGATGATCTTCTCGGCTTTGCGACGAAGTTCCAAGCCGCGGGCCGTGTTATCCAGTTGCGCCTCGGCGAGCATGAACTCGGCCGACTCGAGCGCCTTACCCGTAAAACCCATGATCGTTTTGCCGTCGCGATGCTCCGGGCCGGGCAGTGCAGAGGCAGCGTTGGGAATTCCGGCCCGGTCGCCCGCTTCGATGACGTTGGCAGCCAACGCGTCAACGATCAGCGCTCGCGCCGCCGGGATGTCCTGAGCGTTTATCCGGGGTTTGAGGGTCTGCCATGCCCAACGCCAGTTGTCTCTGCAGCAGGCAGGCAAACCCTCGGCGCTTCCAAACCGCATCGCGACGGAATACCGCTGTTCGAACCCATCGCGTATCGGATGGAATCGCCATCGCCATTGGTGAAGCTGGCCGCCGGGGTAGGTGTTTCCGGCGTAAGTGACTTCGCCTTCCGATCCCGGAAACCAGTAGCCGACGCACAGGTTTCGCGAATTCGCTTCGGCTCCGATCGAGCCGAACTGAAATCGATCGTCGGTCATCGAGCCGCCCTGCACGCTATCCGCGTCGGCAGCGGTTGTGTCGCCGACTGGAGCGGGGTTGAGAACGGCCAGGGTCGTCCCGTCGGCGAACAAGCCCGCGATCAACGGTGCAGGAAGGCGGTCTTCGCGAATGCGGACAGTGAAGACCCCGGGCCGATATTGCTCGCGACCTCCAATCGCTGCCGGAGGCAAATGCTCGAAACCGCCGTAGATCATGCCCGGTGCGAACCACTGCACATCAGTCCAGGCTCGTGGCTCTTTCAGAGGCAGAATCGCAGCGGTGAGGAATCCGCCGGACGCGTTACCGTGCACCCGCACCGATCGCTCGAGTCGGAGCGTGTTGCCTTGAAGTTCCCATTGGTCGATGAACTCAAATGCCGCTCCGTTATCGAGGGTCAACCGGCCCGCACCATTCCACCCGCGATCGGTCTGCTTCAGCGTCGAATAGCCCGCGGAGTGCGAGCGGCTCTTGCCCTCCGCTTCGTCCAGGATTTCGACCTGCAGCGGCCGCGCCTGTTCTACCGAGGCTAACCCGATATCGGAGACGGCGATGCCCCACGAACCATCCGGGTTGCGCTGGCTCAGAAACCGGCATGCGGCCGCCGGCTTGATGCCGACTGCGTGTTGCTCTTTCTTCGTTCCGTCATCAGGTCCCGCAGTACCGCAAAGCGTTGCTGTGCCGTATTCGTCCATCGAAAGCCAGAAGTCGCTCTTGGTTGCCGGCCACATCATGATGCTCTCGCGGCCCTGGCCGTCGTCGTCGCAAACGCCGATTTCGATTCCCAGCTTCTTGTCGGCCCGAAGTTCGACCCTCGGCACGCGGAATCCGATCTCCATGACATAGCCGCTGGCCGTCCTGCGAAACGCCACGTTTCCTGTCCACTCGCGCTGGTAGCGGTCGGAGTGCGGTTTCTCGAGTTCATACTTGTCCGTGTGATCGAGATAGACTCGGGGCGGGTCCGCAGGAAGGAAGTGCAGTTCATAGCCCATCAGCTCGCGAGGGTCGCACTTGGCGAACCAATCCTCGCGTCCGTCCAGCACTTTGACTCGCTTTCCGCCCTGATGGTCGGGGTCGAGGTAGATCTCGACGCAGTCACACAAGAACGATTTCGCTTGGCTCGGTTCGACGACCTGGTCATCGGTGACTTCGACCGCAAAAGAAAGCCGTTCGCCGAACCATGCGCCGCGCCACTGATAGCTCAGGTCATCGTTGCCGCTCCACTTGTCGGGCGTCATCCCCTGGCCGAACCAGAGATGCTCTTTGCCTCGCACATCGATCGGCTCGATGCCGGCCCAGTCATCGAGATTGCCGTCTACCGCGATCGGACGCTGCGGCAAGCTGCATTGCGCCGCGGCAATGCCATAGCTGCTCACCCCACTTACGACGAGCATCAGAATCGTCGCCGCGGACTTCGAGATCGCTGTCTTCATGATCGCCTCACACGACGGAGTGCTCTGCCAGAGCATCACATTTCGCGCTCTGACGCCGGACGGCTTTCGGTTTCAAACGCGGGGTCGCGGGAACCCGTCGAAGATCAATCGCATCATACCGAAGGCTGGCGATGCCCAACACACATTCGGCCGCGATTCCAGTGCAAAAGCTCGCGATCCGCGTCGTTTTGTCGTAAAACAGCACCGGTTATCCAACGCCATCCTCAGTGTCATGCTGTGTGCCTGTGAGCTAAGTGAAGGATAGGATGCGCACCTGTGGTCTTTGCGGTCGTCATCAGCGGACTCGAGTGATGCTGCGGGTAGCAGGGGGGTGATATGAGTATTTCATGCCGCTTGCTCGCGCTATTGTGTCTTGCCGTCCCCGGCGGACTCGGTGCGGTTGATCCCGAGGATGGCCCGCCCGGCGAAGTGAGTTCGGACCTTGTCTATAACCAGCCCGCGGAGACGCCCGATGCGGGGTCTCCGATCGGCAATGGTCGCATGGGAACGATGGTCTGGACTTCACCGGAGGCAATTCACCTGCAGATCAATCGGGCCGATGTATTCGCGGTCAACCGAGACCATCGGGGACGTCCCGGGCAGATAGGCAGCGCCACGGATTATTGTGGCGGGATCGCCGGGATTGTCGTCCATGTTGGCGGCCAGCCGTTTTCGCCCGGCGAGAAATCATTTCGGCAGCGATTGTCACTGGGCTGTGCCGAGTGCGTAATCGAGAGCATGCGACTGAGCGTGCGGTGCTTCATTTCGGCCGAATCCGACGTTCTCGTCATGGAAATCGACGACCGGCGTGAATCGCCCCAGCCTGTAACCGTGACGGTTTCAATGCTTCGCAGTCCGGAGGTCATTGCGGGCGAAAACGTCGCGACGACGGCGTTCAGCGAAGTTCAGAGTCGGATCGTGCTGACGCAGCGGTTTCGGGAGCGTGAGTTTCACAATGCGTCGGCAGTCGCAGTGGGCACTGCCGCTGACGGTGCGGAGATCACCCCGACCTCCGCCACGAGCCGGACTCTGATTCTTCCGGCCGCGCAGAAGCAGCAAGTGATTCTGATATCGTGTGCTGCGGCGTCCAAGCCGGACAGTGATGTGGCCGAAGCGGCGGTCGGATTAGTGAACGCTGCCCGGGCACGATCGGTTGGCCAGCTGAGACAGTCACACCGGGTCTGGTGGCGGAATTTCTGGTCGCGGACCTTCATCAAACTGAAAAGCGATGACGGGAAAGCCGAGCAGGCGGAACGGTGGCGTAACCTGCACCTCTATTACATGGCCAGTTCATCGCGAGGCGAGCTGCCTCCGAAATGGAACGGTTCGCTGTTTGTCACGACGGGAGACCAGCGACGCTGGGGTTCGCAGTACTGGGTCTGGACGACCGAGATGCTGTATTTCCCGCTGCTGGCTGCCGATGCGGTTGATTTGACGGAACCATTCTTCAATATGTATGTGCGGCAGTTGCCACATTGCGAGCAAGCCTCGCGGCAACGGTGGGGAGTGACCGGCGCCTACTTCCCGGAGACGACTTCGTTCGACGGTCCCACGGTGCTTCCGGATGATGTCGCCGCAGAATTCCAGGATGTTCTGCTGGGACGGAAATCGCATAGCGCCCTGTCGCCGCGTGCGATGACGCTGTGTCAATTCGACAGCCAGCTGAACGTTGTCACCAACCCCGAAAAGGGACGATTCAGCTGGATCAGCCACGTGGCATCCTCGGGGAGCGAATTGGCGGTGCATGCCTGGTGGCGTTACCGGATTACTGGAGATCGAGAGTGGCTGAGCACGCATGCGTATCCGATGCTTCGCGGAACCGTCGAGTTCTACCGGCATTTGGCGAAACAGGAATCCGACGGTCTATACCACTTGAGTGGCACGAATGTGCATGAGGACTTCTGGGGTGTGAAGGACAGCATCATGGACTTGGCGGCCATCCGGGGTACTGCACCGTTGGCCATCCGCGCCGCCGAGATCCTGGAGGTGGATTCCGAACTTCGCGGCCATTGGAGAGAGTTTCTCGAGAAGCTCGCTCCATATCCGATGGGCAGCGATCCGCGAGCCAAGGCTCTCAAGGGAGGTGCTCTGGCGGACGAAGTGTGGGCTGCGGGATATCTGGGCGAAATCGACGGTCAGAACAACCCGGAGGATGTGTGGCTCACGCCGGTCTTTCCATTCGAGGACTGGACGTTGGAAACCCGCGACGCTGCTGCCGGCGCGATCGTCCGGAAGATCCTCGATCTGGCCCCTCGCCATGCTGCCGTTTTGGGCGGAGCCGGTTTGAGCACCGCGATTCGGACTCCGATAGCCGCGGTTCGCGCCGGCTGCGGGAAGGAACTGCCCAGGATACTCGAGCGGTACCATGCGGCTTTTGCGCCACTGACGAACGGTATGAGCCTGTTTGAGGGGCCGACTGCGGCATCGGTCGAGCATCTTGGGTTGTTGAGCATGACACTTCAGGAATCGTTGCTGCAGAGCGTCTCGGCGCGCCCCGGCGAGCCTGAGATCATTCGAGTTTTCGCCGCGTGGCCTCCCGAATGGGATGCCTCGTTTCGATTGCTGGCTCGCGGCGGTTTTCTCGTCAGCAGCCAGATCCGGAATGGCAGAATCGAGCACGTCGAAATCGAATCACGGCTCGGTGAAGAGTGTCGTGTGAGGAATCCGTTTGGAGCGGAGTGTCTTCTGGTCGAGGATGGTGGGCCTAGTCAGAGACTCTCGGGCGAGATCCTGCAATTCACGACAACGGCAAGCAAGCGGTATCATCTCACTCCGCCTTGAGAACGATGGCTCGGTTCTGCATTGTGCGAAGGCTCAAGGAACCCTCTGTGCCGGAGACTCGAACCGTTCTGCTCTCGATGACATCGTTGCCGATCATTCAATTCTTGAGTGCGCCGTGCTGCGGTTGCGACTACTGGGGTAATGTCATAGTTTGACGCGGAGAGATTCAGGGAACGGAGAGATTCAGGGAACGTGCGGCACATCTGCTGAAAGTGAAGACGCAATGCGGGAAAGAGATATCGTGCGCAAGCACTCGTCGTTCCTTTCGATGGCGTTGCTGACCCTGTTGGCAGTCGGCATGCCACTAGTCGCGGCCTCTGCGCCGTTGGAAGCGACGCATTTGCGCTGTGAGTATTTGACTAACCCGCTGGGGATCGAGGAAGCCAAACCGCGACTGAGCTGGGTTCCTGTCTCGGACGTGCGTGGGGAGCGACAGACGGCTTACCAGATTCTGGTTGCATCCACGGAATCGCTGTTGACGGAGCTGCACGGTGACCTCTGGGACAGCGGCGCGGTGCAGTCGGACCAGACGGTGCACGTTGAATATCAGGGCGTTCCTTTGAAGCCTGGTATGCAGTGTTTTTGGAAAGTTCGAGTTTGGGGAAAGGAGCGGACGCCTTCCGCATGGAGTGAATCGGCACTGTGGACTATGGGACTGCCTGGATCGGAGGAATGGAAAGATGCAAAGTGGATCGGCGAGTCCAAGCGGGCGTCAGGCTATACGTCCGAATCTTATCAGTGGATCTGGTTTCCCGAGGGGAATCCAAGTGCGGTTGCACCGCCGGGTGTCCGTTACTTTCGGCGAGTGATCAGAGTGCCCGCAGAGTCGCCTGTGCTGTATGCGAAGTTTTATCTGACGTGCGACAACGGGTTCAGGCTGTTCGTCAATGGCCGGCAGGCGGGAGAGAGCTGTGACTGGTCGCATGCCTCCATTCTCGACATTAAGGAGTACCTCGTTGCCGGCGAAAACACGCTGGCGATTGCGGCGACTAATGAGAGCAGCGCGGCCGGACTGACGGGCAAGTTGACCGTGCGGTTTCAAGGGCGAGAGGAACCGATGGTAATCGGCCTCGACCCATCTTGGAAAACGTCGGATCACGAGATTCGCGGCTGGGAGTCCGTCGGCTTTGACGACAGTGCGTGGTCTGCCGCAATGGTACTCGGATCGATGGGAATCGCGCCATGGGGCGTCGTGCGCTGGCCCGACGGCATTCCCGTTTACAACTTGCCGCCTTCGCCGTTTCTGCGCAGAGACTTTACGGCGTCAAAGCCGATCCGCAGGGCGACGCTCTACGCCACAGCGCTGGGTTGCTATGAAGCGCATGTGAACGGGCAGCGGGTGGGGCGGGACTATTTTAGTCCAGGCTGGCAGGAGTTTCGAAAACGCGTTTATTACCAGACCTATGACGTAACTCCCATGGTGCGGCAGGGAGATAACGCGATCGGAGTAATCCTCTCCGACGGATGGTATTCCGGTTACATATGGGCGGGCCGCGACACGTATGGCACCGTTCCGAAGTTTCGGGCTCAGCTTCGAATGGAGTATATGGACGGGACGGTGCAGACGGTTGCGACGGACGAGACCTGGAAGCTCTCCTACGGCCCGATTCGGGAAGGAGATGTCCAGCAGGGCGAAACCTACGATGCCCGACTGGAGTTGCCGGGTTGGGATTCACCGTCGTTCCGGGATGCCGATTGGCAACCCGTTGCTGTCTCGACAGCGGCCGATGTTCAGCTTGGCGTTTCACCACTGCCGCCGGTGCGCAGGCAGCAGGAGATTGTCCCCGTCAAATTGACCGAACCCAGACCTGGCGTCTTCGTTTTCGACCTGGGGCAGAACATCGCGGGCTGGGCGAGAATTAAGGTCAGGGGCGAGGCCGGAACGAAGATCGTGCTGAGGCATTCGGGGATGCTTAATCCGGACGGGACCATTTATACCGACTACTTAAGAGAAGCCCGCGCCATTGATACTTACTATCTGAAAGGAACTGGCGAGGAGTTGTGGGAGCCGAGCACTACGTATCACGGTTTTCAGTATGTGGAACTGACGGGATATCCGGGCAAGCCTGCGCCGGAGTCGGTCGTTGGTGTCGTGTGTCATTCGGATCTGCCGACGGTCGGCGTGTTCGATTGCTCCGATGCGCGAGTGAACAAGCTCTACAGCAATATCCTCTGGACGCTGCGGGACAATCTCGTCGACATACCGACGGGCTGCGCTGACCGGGCCGAACGTCTTGGCTGGTGTGACCACAACCTACTGTTCCGGACGGAATGCTACATGATCGGTATGGCACCGATGCTTGCGAAGTGGATGATCGACGTTCAGGATTCGCAGTCGCTCAGCGCCAACGGGTCGTTCCTGCAGGTGGCGCCGATTTGGGGCGACCAGGAATCTCCCGGTTGGTCGGACGTCGGCATCACCGGCGTGTACTACATGTACAGGTTTTACGGTGATACGCGAATCATCAACAAGCACTATGCCTCGATGGCTCGGTACATCGAGCATATCCGAGGCGACCTAGTAGATGGGTTGCGGCCGTTTCCCTACAAGTTCGCGGACGGTCGCACTTTTACGGGGTACGGCGACTGGCTGAGCATCGTCTTCGACATGAAGCACAACGAGGTGCTCAACAACTTGTTCAATTGCCGCACGGTCGGGATGATGGCCGAGATGGCCGAGGCGGTGGGTAAGACCGCGGATGCGACGGAGTATCGGCTGCTCTTCAACAAGATGAAGGCGGCCATCAACGCGAAGTTTGTATCGGCCGGCGGTGAAATGCGAGACAAGACGCAGGCACAGTATGCGATGGCGCTCGAGTACGGAATCCTGCCGGAAGACAAAACGCTGCAGGCGGTCGGACACCTTGCCGACGACATCGTTCAGAACAGCCACCAGCAGACCTTCGCTGACGCACAAGGCAAGAACCCGGTCATTCCGGCGGGGCACTTGACGACTGGATTCCATGGCACGAGGGCACTGCTGCCGGCTCTGAGCAAGTATGGAAGAGACGATGTCGCGTATGCTCTGCTGTTGCAGGACACTTATCCTTCCTGGCTGTATTTGGTCAAGCTCGGTGCAACCTCCATCTGGGAGCGTTGGGATAGCTGGACTCCCGAGAAGGGGTTTCAGAATCCGGCCATGAATTCCTTCAACATGCCCAATTTGGGCGCATCGATCGGAGAATGGCTGTTCGCATACGTCGGCGGAATCGAATCGGACGGTGCCGGATTCCAGAAGATCCGGATCGAACCGCACATTGGCGCCGGTCTTGACCATGCGAAGGCAAGCTACGAGAGCGTTCGCGGGACCATTCGTGCTGCGTGGGAGAAGCGGGGGGCATCGCTGGTCGTGCGCGTGACGATTCCGGCAAATTGCATTGCGACGGTATGCTTGCCAACGAGCGGCGCTGCAAGAGTGACAGTTCAGGAAAGCGGCAAAACGGTCTGGTCCGGGACGGACTACGTTGCGGGGATAGCCGGCATCTCGGCCGCGTGCGTGAATCGGGACCGCGTCGAGATGCAGGTGGACTCGGGTACTTACGAATTCACGGTTGAGCCGGCTGGACCTTAGCTCACCCGTTCGTCAAAGCACCGGGGTAGTTCAGCTCAGCGCTGAATTACTTGCGACAGCCGCAGCCGGGCAGGTCGGCCCAGTCCTTCAATTCGTCGCTGTCGCGTTCGCGGTCCATGCAGCCCCAGTAGAGGCGCACATCCTCAAGGACGCCCTGCCAGTGGAGCGGGGATTTGTAATCGGCCACTGCCGAGCCGATATCAGCGCCGCAGCAGAACGGTTCGCTCGGCTTGTGTGGGATGTTGTTTCCGGCCGCACTGGAAACAACCCATCCATTCACCATCAGAGAGACTTTGCCATTGCGGTCGATAGTCCCAGCCAGATGAATCCACTGGTCTTGGCAGACCTGCTGATCTGACGCCACATCCGTCAGTTGGCGATCGGCTCGAACGGCAAAATGCGGGTACGAGTCTTTAAGGTATAGCGAGAATCCATTGGCGGCGTCACCGAGAGACAGCACGACGCCGTCGGTCGCTGGAGACTTGCAGAGTGCCCCCACGGTGAGCGCCCGGCCAGACGGGTCAACGGTGTCGTCGACGAGTGACATCAGGCCCGGGGTATCAAACTGAACCGCCGGCTTTCGCTTGCCTTCGACAATTTGGCCGTTTTGGATCAGGCCGTCGTGGTGCTTTCCGGAGATGTCCTGAACACGGTTATTGTCGACAACGAGAAAATCGAACCGCAGTACCGACTCCAACGGAGGGTCTTGGTTCTTTCGCTGTGCTCCACGAGTTTCTTCGGCCTCAGTCGGCAAACCTGCGAACAACGCGAGCAAGCCGACGAGCAAAGTCCAAGTTCTCCTCAAAGCCCTCTCCTCGTAACGGAAGATCTGGTGAGCGAAGTACAGGACTTCTCATCGTAGTCCGCGAGCCCCAGATGCCGCAATGCAATGGCCTCCCCAACCCCCGACTTTTACTTCCGAACACAGACACCCACCCTCCGGCCGTTTTGTCCGCACCGGACACAGACACCCACTCTTCTCACGCCGGCGCCGTGTGGGTGTCTGTAGGCGGTAGTACCGGCCGTTTTGTCCGTGTCAATCCGTGCCGATCCGTGGCCTGCCTCGACTTTTTCTGACTTTCTTGGTGTGGGCCTGATGGCGATCGGCTTGTTTTGGTGCTTATCCAGATAGAGGACGGCGCGAGCGCGTTGTCACGGAACGTTGGTTTGACAGGAGGTCGTGGGCATGCCCGCATGTGCGCGCAAAGAGATCGTGCGTCCCGGGGAACCG
>CAIPEB010000218.1 GCA_903863885.1 uncultured Planctomycetaceae bacterium
CAGATCGGGTCGTCTGTCGGTGATCCACCGGCAGACACCCATCTCGGCGGAAGTTCAATCTGGACTCGGCCACCATCCGTCGGCTCTACGCTGCGGGAGGTTGCCGAGTCCTTTTTTGTTTGGCGGAACCACTTCTCGTGCCGAATGGCTCTTGCGGCGTCAATGTGCGATCGGCAGCTCTCGCAATCTCGTACCGTCGCCTGCCATGTCAGTCAGGCGAACTCTTCACATAAACACGTATGCAGTACGCGGGGTTGCCATGAGCCAAGCCCGCAACGGGTTCGGTGATCCTGCACCGCGATGACCCGCAAGCCACCCGCCAAACCGAATCACATCACGCGTTGCAGCGTGCTCTTGATGTGTCCCAGTTCACGGCAGTCCCCCGAGGTCCAGCGGCCAGTTGGCCCCCACCATGTGGCAGCCGAATTGTCTGTGTCGATCTGGCAGGCAGCGGTAGAATCGGCGGTATCTGGAGGGCAACGAAGCCTATCCGGCACGGTCATTGACGAGTTGACAACTGGTTGCTTGGTGCTCACCCGTGGCGAACCATCACTTTGTGAACGTTTTCGTCTGTGTCTCCTCGGCGTGGTTCATTTCAAGCACCTTGTTTGCCGGACTCTCCGGCCCACCTGCGTCATTTGTGGTGACGGTACGCGACAAACAACACGTGTTCGTCATGCTTTCCCCGGCACCCGTTGCCGACGACGAGGGAAACGACTGCACGATGCCAAGTGGTGAGCGAGTCAAGCTCCGAGAGACTTTTTCTTCCAGCGGGCTGTACGCACTGGGATCGACGACCCCGATCTGGACAGTGGACTGGTATTGTGGGCAGGGACTGGTGCGTCTTTCCACCGATGGACGGTATCTCGTGCGAATCAATCGATTCGGAGACGGCGGTTATCCCCAAAAGGCCCTGAGTTGGGGCGTCAAGTTCTACGACCAAGGCGTGGAAATTGCGAGCCACAATGTCCGAAACCTTGTGGATCATCCGTCTCTGATGCCAATGACAACTGGTGACTGGCACTTGCTCTGGATAGACAACAGCAGCGTATACGACTCGGAGATCCGTGGTTCGTTCTTTGATTTGGCCACATCAACCCATGAGTGGTACCGTTTCGACGTGACCACTGGCCGCATCGTCCAGGAATACCGGCTATGGAGGCATGTCCGTCGCTGGGGCATCGCCGCGGCTCTTGTCGCGGCAGCCATCGGTACCCTTTTCTTCTACCGATTCAGAAAGAGAGTACGCAACATTACGCCCAAGGTGCCGCCACCGCCTAACTGTCTCCAAGAACAAACGAAACCTGCGAGGTGGCAAACCTACAGTCTGCGGTCTTTGATGATCGTCGTGACTGCTGTGGGCATCTCCTGCGTCGTGCCGCACATCAGCGTTCTTCTCGTGGGGATGGTCGCGGTCCTGCTGTCCACCAGGCACCTGGTACGCACGCGGCGACGATTTACTGGGCTGCCGAAGAGTTGGGCAGTCAAGCGACGTCTGGCGGTGCTATGGACGGGTACTCTGGCTGCCTGGCTGCTCCTCTACGCCCTCAGCATGGCACCGGCGATGGCATTCGTAGCCTATTTGCACTGGCCGCATGATTTCCGGATCGCGTTTGCAAAAGTCGTGTACGGCCCGGTATGGTGGCTGCTCATGAACACGCCGATCGGGACTTGGCGAGTCATCGAACTGTACTTTGAGGCGTGGGGACACTGGTTTTGTCCGTTCATGGGGTGAGAGCGAGAGACGGAGCGGTATCATCACACAGCTGACGAGGTGATGCCCGATCGTATCCGCAGCACAATTGTCGCTCACGCCACGGATTCTCGATTCACGCAAGAGGAACCGCTGTTCCCATGGCCAAGAATTAATTCCGGCTGCCACCGCCTCAAACGGGCGACGAATGCCTCGATGCCATCGCAAATGACTGGCACTTCGACATTGGCTGACCGCGGCCGCTGGTTTGGGGTGGCGTGACTGGCATCGATCACGGCGGAATTGGCATGCCCATCCAGCGAGGCACCCAGTAGATGACGAACCAGGCGACCACCGGAATCGCGATGAGGGTCGCCCGGATGCCCCAGTTGTTTGCGAAACACTGGATCAGCACGACTGAGAGCGTGACGACGAGCATCCTTTGCGTGGGCAATATCTGGTCTTTTCGAGACGATGCGTCGACGATTGCGGAAGGCAGTTTTCAGCAAATGCTGAAGCGAGATTGCGGCCGGAACGAGCAGAAACGTTGCAGCCTCGATGATCGTCGGCGAAAATGGCCAGCACGGCGGTGAGTGCGTGATGGCACGAATTACATCGCATGGCTGCACAATGCACTTGGCCTCTTGGATTACAGAAATGGTCGCATCCGACGTAATCACGAAGCAATGTCCATCGTGTTGTGGGGAGATCGATTGCCGAGCCAAGAAGTGCCCGCATTGCCTCAGTTATCTCGGGTTTCGGCGGCAGTTGTATCGTTTGGCCGTTGTGCTTATCTGGGCATCGTGCATTTCGTTCCTGGTGTGCACCGTGATTGCCGCCACCTTGATGTCCAGGGAGTTTCGGGACCGTTCCGTAAGTGTTGATCATTTGGCGGACATTGAAGTCCTGTCGTCGGCGATCGCCTTTGTGCCGGATAACTATCAGGATTGTAAAGCCCGCAGGTTGGCGATCGTGGGACGAGCACGAAACAAGGGGACGTCACGCGTGCAATACGTAACTTTCCGCGTGGAAGTGATGAACCGAAACGGGAAGCTCGTTGACGTCTTCTCCAATCAAATCTACGGACCGTTCGCGGCGAATGAGCAGTTCGGATTCGAATTAAGCAACACCCTGCATACGCTGGACCTTCCCGAATCTGAATACGTTTCGCACAAACTCGTCGTGCAGCAGGCTCAGAACGCCGAGTGACTCGGTTCGCAGTTCCCGACAAGGTCCGGACGAGTCGCGTTGCCGGGAGTACCTGCGGACCGAACAAACTCACCGATAGGCTTGCAGCGAGCATTACGCCGATTCGAGCAATGGCCGGGGTCAATCGGGTCGAAAGGCGAGACGAGATAGCGGACGTCGTCGCCCAGATCTCGCCGCGTCGTTTAGAGCCGTCGGCGGTTTCTGGAGCCTGATACGATCAGGACAATTCCGATCACCAGGGGCGTCGCGATCGCAATCAGCAACAGAAGCAGTGATGACGAACCACCGATGATCTCCACGCCAACGAGCTGAATCTCGAAGGAGAAGGCTCTTTGTGCGACGAGGACCAACGCGGGAATCGACACGAGAAACAGCGAGATCACTGCCACCGCCACTACGAGGCACCACCCTACCCGAGTCCTCCAAGAGCGTCGCGAGGCGATGATTGCATCGATGCCGGGTGGACCGTACGGGTTATTTTCGTCGGTCATTGCACTGGTCCCTTCAAGAGCCGCAGCATATCCGGTCAGTGGGCTGGGAATTCCAGTGACGTCGCCGGAGATTACTGCCGTTGACGCTCGTACTCCGACGCCAGTATGGCTTTCCACGGAAGGCTCGGTGTGGAGCAGGGCGGGGAAGACCCTCCTGGCAAGACGATTAGCCCGGATGCATGGGGCGACGCGGTTTCAACGCATACTTGAACACATAGACAACCCACCCGATGCCGCCCGTCATGAGAATCAGCAAGGCCCATGTGAGCTTGGCATTCTCAGAATCGAACGGACGCTTGTATAGGTCGCGAATTGTCAGGACCAACGCGACGAAGTTGAAGACCATGCCAGCAATATGGAACGGAATGATCGTATCGAACGTCGTGGCATTCATTGGCGTGGCATTGACCAAGTAGAAGAAGAACGGCACGTACAGTGCCATGTATACGAGGGCACCGATGACAGCGAACTTCTCGATCTTGCCCATGCTGATGCTCGCTCATCTTCACGAGGGCATACGCCCACTTTCATCGACCGCTGCCGGAAACGCCCGGCCGCAACAATCGCTGACTAATCATCCGAACCGTCCGACAGCCCTGCGGGCGGCGGTTTGCTGCAGAGCTCTTGTTGGGCCACGTCATCGTCCAAACAATCTCCCAAGAAATGAACCACCGTGAGGCAACGGCACGGAGGGGCGGCCTGGTGTGGTGTATGGAAAAACGCCGTGCTGCCTCAGCAACGCCAGTAAACTATCCGAACCGTGTGCCTGCTTGAAGACGAGCTCCTCAGCAGTGATGCCGACGCACAGCAACAAACTGTAACGCTGGCCGAGAAATTCGAAATACACTGGCTGCTCGCGAGGATGAGTGAACAGCAAACCGCGGATGGTCGAATCTCCAAAGAATCTCCCGATATCCATCGTCTCGCCCGGCTCAAGCTCCGCGTCACAAGTGTAGCGTGCGAGTTTGGAAATGAGGTCGCCTGCTTTCTGCAAATCCTGCCTCGTACAAATCATCAACTCGTAGTTGCCGAGGGAATTCGAACGCTGCCCGACATCCTCGCCGGTCATCTCAGCGGTGATGTAAGTAACTCCCGGCGTGAAATCGGGAAATGACAGCACGTCAGCAGCACCGCCAAGGTAGAAAGGAATGATGGCGTGCAATACGGTGTCCGCTGGCTTGCCTAGAATCGGTTCGAGTGCCGCAATGCGAGCGTCCCAAACCTTCTGCCACTCGTCGTTTTGTATTTGTGTGTCGTCGGGCATGGCTGGACCAAGCGATGCAGAGTAACGACCAACCTCAGCAACTGCCGCCGGAAACGCCCGGCTGCAACAATCGCTGACTAATCATCCGAACCGTCCGACAGCCGTGCGGGGCTGCGGTTTGCTGCAGAGCTCTTGTTAGGCCACACGGTCAGCCATGGCGGGCGTCGGGCTTTCCACGGAACGTCCCGTGTGGGGACTGGGCGAGGAGACCCGTCCGACTGGCCGATTTCGGCGATTGTGTCGTCTGTCACGGGCTATTCCTCTCGCCGCTTGGCTGCAGCGACTTGCTCGGCCGGAAAAGGTGCAAGCAGGAATGGCGATTCCGTTTCAACCGTTGGGGTCCGAGCGTGTGATCACAGATGTGCAGACGGGCCTCTTCTGCGTTTCAACGCGAATAGAAAAAGACAGATGTACCCTGCTACTGCGATCAGACGCGAAAGAAAGTCGGTGGTTTGAACGTGACTATAATCCTGTGTCCAGCCAGTCACGATCGGATTAACTAACGCGTAGACTGCATTGATCGAGAGCGAGAACAGGAAAGCGATCAGCCACCAATCACCTTCTGCCTTCCGGCGAAATAACAGCGTGACCAACGCACCTGCGAGACAAACCAGGATGGCAGAGCCGGAGGCGAGATAGAATGTGAACATGGAAAGGACCTGCCGACCGCCACGGATCAGTTCGAACCGGGCGAAGCGGTCTCACGATCGCCCGAATGAGTCGGTGATACGACCGTCAATCGGCCGATGAAGCCTTGCTCTCTCCGGTCGTCGGTGGACGATTCGCCGAGATTATCATCGCCATGTAGCCGCCCATCAACCCCAGATAGACCGTTGCGATGCAATTGCCAATATATCGGACGCGATCCTGCATCGCCAAGGTCTCACGCCACTTGGACGGCGTTGCCTCGGACACGGTGTCGTAACGGGAGTATTCCTGGTAAAGGGCGGTTGGACGTGCGTACAATTCTGCGATGAGCCCGGGAACGGTGTAGAATTCGCGATTGACGCCGCCTGTCCACCAGTAGTAGCCCAATGAGAAGACGGCGAACCCGATCCAGAACGTGCGTGAATCTCCTCGCCGGACAATCGCCGCGAGAAGTCCGGACAGGACGGACAGTGTCGTGACCAACGAAAGCACTGCGACGATGGGTCGAGTACGAATGGAGAACGCTCCAACGCCGATCGCGGTAAACGTGACGAGACCGATCAATGCGAGAAGGGAAAACTGGGGTCTCATGTTCTTGGTTCGGCCATCGCCTTCTGTGAAGCCACGTAACGACGGCGGTAACGGGGCCGTCGCGACGAAACCATGATCCCACAACCGACCTCTCGGCGGCTCCCGTTCACCGCTTTGTGTACGCCCGGCATGGGTGCGATTTTATGGGGTGAAAGTTCTCGGTACGAGACTGGGAGTCTCAAAGCTGCCAATCTACTCAATGCTCGACGCGTCGTCAGCGATGGCGGGCGTCAGGCGTCGCACGGAAGGCTCGGTGTGGAGGCTCGGCGGGGAGACCGTCCGGCTACCCGATTACACGGCCGTTTCCGTCTCCATATCCATTGGCTCTCCTTCCGATTTCCGTTCGCCGGGCGTTGAAGTACGAGTGTCATCTGCGGCTTCATTCTTGGCGGCGACGGGGATCACAAAGCTGGCCAGAAACAGAGCGACACTGACGCCGAGCGATGACAATGCCATCCAACCTTCGTGTGGTTCAAGGGACGATGCCAATTGATAGTTGTTCTGCCTGATTGCAATCGCAGTTGGCGGCAGGATCATCAGTACGGCTCCGCTAACAGTGTTACCAACGACGGCCCAGCCCCAAGTAAACGATTGACGAGAGAATCGACGAAGGTAAAAGACCTCGACAAGGCAAGAAACGCCAAACGCCGCGAGGCACCAAAGTGGCCCGATGGTGTAAAGAGCCGGGTAGCCGATTGGGATAAGAAGAATACCGACGATCGTGCTGACGAAGTTCGCACGCAGCGAGAGGACCAACGGACGCCGTTTGATTCCAGCAGCCGTCAGGAACGGACGCTCGATGAATGCCGCAAGCAGACTGGCGGGGAACGCATAGACAAGTGTGATCGAGATGATGCCGGGCCAAAAGTAAACGTACGGCGAAATGCCGTTGGCATGGGCAACGCGAGAAACACCAAGAGTGATGGCAAGAGCAGCGGATGCAGTGGACCAACGTTTGGCAATCATGAAAGTGGACACGGCCGTGGCCGTTAACGTTAAGGTTTCTATCCCGCCCGTGACCACAATGGGGTGACCAGGGCACAGCGGCCGTTCGGGAATTGTCGGTATCCGAAGCATTCGGATCAACCGTGAATTTAGAGGGCAGTCGACCGCCGGTCAAACACGTGCGATGCTGCGTTGCGATCCGACGGTGCGGCATTGTGCGACTGACGTCAGAGCGG
>CAIPEB010000219.1 GCA_903863885.1 uncultured Planctomycetaceae bacterium
GCAACGTCATCCTGAATGCGGATGGATCGTTTATCTACACGCCGGCTCCCGAGTTTGTCGGGATGGATTCCTTCACGTACAAGGTCTCCGACGGCGCAAGCGAGTCCGGCCTTGCCAACGTCTCGATCACGGTGTTTAACCATCCCCCCATCCCGGTCCAGGATCTCTACAGGGTCCCGCATGATCGTCCCTTGGTCGTTGACAGCCTCTCCGGAGTTCTCGCCAATGACATGGAACTGGATGGCGATCCACTGCATTTGACGCTTCTCACCAACGTCGTCCATGGCACGTTGTCGCTCGCGGCGGACGGGTCCTTCGTGTACGCGCCGGCGAGTCATTACGTGGGTAACGATCAGTTTACCTACCGGGTGTCGGACGGCATCCAGAGCAGCGAACCTGTAACCGTCAAGATCTCCGTGACGAACTACGTTCCCTGGGTCAATGACCGCCGGTACTCCCTCATTCACGACACCTTGCTGCAGGTCGGCAGCCCAGGGCTTCGCGACTTCAGCGGCGACGGTGATGGCGATGTGCTTTCGTTGCGAGTTACGAAGGATGTCGCACACGGGACGCTGAGTTTCACCGCGGGCGGCGGTTTCGCCTATGTTCCCGACAGCGGTTTCGTCGGGACCGATACGTTGGAATACGTCGTCAATGACGGAGTCGCCGACAGCGAGTCGGCCGTGGTGACGCTGACGGTGCGGAATGCGGCCCCGCTGGCCGTCGACAACTACTACCGCGTTTCGCACGATCGACCCCTGGTCGGTGCCAGCGGCGGCCTGCTCGGCAATGATTGCGACCCGGACGGGGATTCCCTGACTGTCACGACGGCGACGAGTGCGTCCCACGGGGCGTTGACGCTCCAGGCCAACGGAACTTTTACGTACCTTCCGGTGCCCGGGTACGTCGGTCCCGACCAATTTACCTACCGAATCAGCGATGGCCTGGAAACCGACACGGCCACTGTCCATATCGACGTCGGCAACGCCTTGCCGCAGGCTGGGGACGATGTCTTCAGCATGCTGCAAAACGCTTCGCTGTCCCGTGGAGCTCCGTCCGGCGTATTGGCGAACGACGTCGATGCCGACGGCGACGCTCTGGCTGTCTCGCGGGTGGACAACGTCAGCCACGGATCACTCACCCTGTCCAGTGACGGTTCGTTTGTCTACACGCCGCAAGCGGGATTCTCGGGAATTGACAGGTTCAGCTACCAATCCGCGGATGGCGCGGTACCCGGCGAATTTGGCAACGTGGCATCCGTCACGCTCCGCGTCTTTTCCGAAGAGCTGGTGGCGGTGAGCGATCAATGGGTGGTCACGCATGATCAAGTACTCCATGGGAACGTTGTGGGAAATGATTTTGATTGGAACCAGGCGCCGCTCGTCGCCCTGCTTGGCAACCCCACGTCCCACGGCACGCTGAATTGGTCAGCGGACGGATCGTTCAGTTACAGCCCCAGCGCGGGTTTTGCCGGCTCCGACAGCTTCACCTACTCGCTGACTGATGGGACGACAACGACGGCGCAGGTCACGGCGTCCATCGAGGTGCTGAATCAGCCCCCCTCGACTCGCCCGGTTTGGATGCAAATGTCCCACGATCGGACGCTGAGCCTGGGAACGGCGTCCGGCCTGGCGGCGTACGTCACTGACAGCGACGGAGACACTCTGACCTTCGGACTTGCCAGCGTCCCCGCCCGCGGATCCGCGGTGGTGAGTTCCGATGGCTCGTTCGTCTACACGCCTCAAGCCGGCTTCGTCGGCGTCGATTCGTTTCAGTTTTCCGTCAGCGATGCGATTGGTCCCGGTCGGCTGGAAGCAGTCACAATCAACGTCATCAATGAAGAGTCGGTTGGTTTCTTGGACTATTATGAGATCCATCACGATTCGGTGCTGGCCGTCAATGAGACGCAGGGCATTTTGGCGAACGACCGGAATGGCGATGGCGATTTCCTGACGGCGGGCGTGATTTCACCGCCGTCGTTCGGAAGTCTGGCGCTGAACGCGAATGGCTCGTTCAGCTATGTGCCCGACGCCGGTTTCGTGGGGGTGGACACGTTCACGTATGCGGGAAGAGATTCCCTGGGCTCAGGATCGCCGGCCACCGTGACGATCCGAGTTACCAACGCGCCGCCCGTCGGTTTTGCGGATGCGTTTTACGTGCTGCACGACTCGGAATTGTACGTTTCGGCGGCGAACGGCACCCTGGCGAATGACGCCGACGCAGACAGCGATGTGATTACCGCTGCATTGGTCGCCGCTCCAGCGCACGGCGTCGCGGCGTTCGCGGCCAACGGTTCGTTCACCTACACGCCGCACGCGGGCTTCGTTGGCACCGACACGTTTACCTACCGCGTTTCCGATGGCGCCGCGATGAGTCCGGTGATCACGGCGAGCCTTCACGTCGGCAATATCGCACCGGTGGCGCTGCCCGACGCCTACGTGGTGGAACGGAATGCATATCTGTCGATCGACGCTCCCGGCGTCTTGACGAACGATGTCGACCTGGACGGGGAGGCGGTGACGCTGACCCTGGTCTCGAACGTGACCCACGGCGTGCTGGTATTGAACTCCGACGGCGGTTTGTACTACTCGCCCGAGGCGGGTTTTGTGGGAGGCGACCACTTCTCGTATCGAATCCGTGACGGAGTGGCCGACAGCGACGTGGTGACGGTCGGGTTGGAAGTCGTCAACGCCGGGCCGAAGGCCGGCACGGATCTGTATCGGATCGAACACGACCGGACGTTGGCGACCCTCTCCGGCGCGTTGTTTCACAACGATTCCGACCGGGAGGGTGACTCCCTCGCGGCCACGTTGGTCGCCGGCGTCGACCACGGCTCGCTCACGCTCAATTCCGACGGCTCGTTTACCTACACCCCCGCGGCCGGATTCGTGGGCCATGATCGATTCACGTATACGGTCAGCGACGGAAACGCGACTTCGGAGCCGACGCAGGTCCTGATCGAAGTGTTCAACAGCGATCCGCAAACGCACGGAACGTGGCATCGCATCGCACACGACACCCCACTGCATGTCGATGCAGAGTCCGGGCTCCTGGCCAAGTCCCATGACGCGGAAGAAGACTTGTTGACGGTGTCCCTGATCGCCAACGTCCAGCACGGATCGCTTACCATCGGTGCCGACGGGGCGTATGACTACACCCCCCAGGCGACGTTTCATGGCAAAGACAGCTTTGCCTACCAGGTTTCCGACGGGTTGGCCAGCAGCGGCACGGCCATCGTCGAGTTGGAAGTCGCCAACGCCGCCCCCACTGTTACAGGGGACGTTTTTGTCGTCGCGGCCAACACCGTCACCGCCGTCGCCTCGCCGGGCGTCCTTCGCAACGACGCGGATTTCGACGACGATCCACTCACGGTCACGGTGACCAGCAACGTCCGCCACGGCCAACTGGTGCTGTTATCCGACGGCTCGTTTGAGTACACGCCCGACAGTGGATATGCCGGCTTCGATAGTTTCACGTACCAGGCGTCGGACGGCGTGGAACACCGCTACGCCCAGGTCGTTCTGGAGGTTTCCGGCGTCCCGGGCGGAACAACCGGACCGGTCAACGCCGGCAGCGAGGTGTATCGCGTTGTTCACGGGCAAACTCTTTCGATTGACGCGCCGGACGGCGTTCTGGCCAACGACTTCCCTCCGCAAGGCAAGCCGCTCCATGCGGCCTTGGCGTCTCCGCCGACGCACGGCACGCTCACGCTTTCCGATGACGGAGCATTCGTATACGTACCCGCAAGCAGCGTCTATACGGGCACGGACAGCTTCACCTACCGCGCTGCGACGGACGACGGCCAACAGAGCGTGCCGATCACCGTCACTCTGGAAATCTCCAACGCAACTCCCGCCGCATCCCATGCATCGTTCGAATCTCACCAGGGCCGCGTTTTGACGATTGAGACGAGCGCGTTACTCGAAGCGGCCAGCGATTCCGACCAGGACGAACTCGCGTTGTCCATCGTCCAGTACCCGGCGCACGGTTCGCTGAATATGGTCAACGGGGTTTACCAGTACACGCCCGCCGCGGGGTTTGTGGGTACCGACAGCTTTACTTATAAGGTGAATGACGGGGCCGCCGACAGCAACGCGGCAGTTGCCGTCATGGACGTAACCAACAATCTCCCCGCCGGACGCGATCGCACATTCCGCGTGCAGCACGACGAGACGTTGACCGTCACAGGCGATGGTCTGCTCACGACCGCTGCGGATGTCGACAACGACACGCTGTCCGCCGCGTTGGTGGCGTCCCCCGCACACGGTTCGGTCGTTGTCAATGCGGACGGGTCGTTCTCGTATACGCCCCCGTCTCACTTTGCCGGCACGGATCGGTTCACGTATGCCATCAGCGACGGCGCGGAATCCACATCGACCCTGATTGTCGATATCGAAGTGCTCAACGAAGCGCCCCTCGCCTTCGGCGATGCCTGGACCGTGTTGCATGATGCGACGCTGAGTCAGTCGTACAACGCCTGGGACGGCGACGGGGATGAGGTAACGGGCTCGCTCACGCAACCCGCGGAGCACGGTACGGTATCGCTCGCGAACGGGGCGTTTTCTTACACACCGACGCCCGGGTTTGTCGGGCAGGATTCATTCCGCTACCGCGTGAGCGATGGCGTGAATGACAGCAGCCCGGCGACGATCGTCATCAACGTGGCCAACGCCAAACCGGTGGCCTCGGACGCCAATTACTCGATTGCCATCGGCGACGGTTCCGGCGGAGCCGCGCTGTCGGTCGCTGCCCCCGGACTCCTGGGCCAGGCCTGGGATCCGGATCAAGACGCCCTGGCACTCAGTGCCGCCAGCGTAGTCACCAGTCGCACCCTGACCTACGGCGTGCTTACCGTCCGGGGCGACGGTTCGTTCACTTACACCCCTCACGGCAACTCCGTCGGTACGGACACGTTCACGTACCAGGTCTCCGACGGCGCGGAACTCAGTGACGCAGCCACTCTGACTTTGCGAGTGACCAATGCCGCGCCGTTGTCTCACGATCAGGATTTCCGTTTCCACCACACCGACGGGGTGCTGCAGGGAAACCAGCGGGTGTTTGCGTTCGACCTGCTCGGGCCGGCGAGTTTTCTGCGAGACCCCGATGGAGACCCGATCACGATCTCACTCGTTTCGCAACCGGCACAAGGATCGGTGGCGCTCAGCGCCGACGGAACCGGCGAACTGACCATTGGCAATACGTTCGTGGGTTCGGTTAGTTTTACTTACAAGGTGAACGACGGCGCCAGCAACAGCCGATTGTCAACCGTCACGCTGACCGTGGAGAATCAGCAGCCCCGCGTCTCCAACGACTTTTTCAGCACACGCACGGGTCAAAACCTGTCAATCCCCTACGCGGACCTGCTCAAGAACGATTTTGACATGGATGGCGACACCCTCCAACTCGTCAATCTCTCGGCGGTCAACCATGGCATCCTGAGCAACGACGCGCAGCACAAGACGCTCACCTTTGCGCCCGGGAGCTTCATCGGTGTCGCCACGTTCACCTACCAGCTCCACGACGGCGTCGACAGCAGCGTGGTGGCGACCGTCTCGATCGAAGTAGCCAATACGGCACCGTGGGCCATCGGAGGCGCTATTCAGGTCTATGCGCCAGGCCGCGTCCAGCTGACCGATCTCCAGTCCCGCCAAGCAGCCTGGGACCTGGAAGGCGACACGATCACTGCGACGACCGTTCCTTCCTCCCCGGTGGCCGTCAGCAGTAACGGCAGCATCAACTGGGGCGGAGGAAGTTCCCAGTGGATCGGCACCGACACGACGGCGATATTCTCGATCAGCGACGGAAGTCTGGCGAATGCCGCGAACGGTGACGGCGACGCGGACGCGGACAATCAAGTCGTTTATGACGTCGACGTCGTGTGGGAACCGACGCTGTATGAGATCACCGGCGTTCTCGGCTATCCACACAAGTTTATCGACTGTGGCGATGGTGGAGCGGAAGGCAGCAATGCGGCTTATCGCGCGGCAACCCACGCGGCCGCCTGCGCCACTCAGAACGCGTCCCCTAATGCGCCGCCCACGGCCGTACGCGACAGTTTTTGGCCGCGTCATGGAGAAGCCGTCTCGGGAAACCTCCTCAGCAACGACACCGATGTCGGTGGCGACGCGCTGCGCGTGGTTTCCATCCGCAATGAACAAGGCACGCCGCTCGCATTGAACGGAGCGCCGGCGACGGTGGATCATGCGCTCTATACGCTGCTGGTCTATCCGAACGGGCAGTTCACCTTCACACCCAAAGCACACTTCACCGGCACGCACCGGTTGACGTACGTCGTCGGCGACGGGCAACTCACGGACGACTCGGAACTTGAACTCAACTACCACAACGATCCGCCGCTGGCCATGCCGGACGGCGACCCGGCCAGCGGAGGCCAGCAAGCCGGCTATACGCGACGCTACTGGCAGGACGTAACAGGCAACGTCCTGGCGAACGATCACGATGCCGATGCCGACGCGCTCACCGTCGTCCGGGTGAACGGTCTGCCACTCGGCTCGTACCAAACCGTGAGCTCCCCGGTCGCCAACAGCGTCGTCGTGCCGCTGGCATTTGGCAGTCTCTTCATCAATTCGAGCGGCGAGTTTCTGTACCAGCAGACTCCGGGCGCTGACCCTCTGACGAACTATCACTTGGGAAAAGTCGCGTTCGATTACACACTCAGCGACGGACTCGAGGAGGCTACGCAACCGGTCGAGATCGACTACTTCAACACGGTTCCCCGATTGGCAGTCGGTTCGTACACCGTGAGCTCCGGCGGGACGGTGTCCATCCAACTGCCCGCGACCGATGCGGACAACGACGAAGTTCAGCACACGCTCTCCGCTTCCAGCGGATCGCTCGTCCCAACCGGATCGCATGCCTATACCTTTTCGGCCAGCGCGACGGGGTCGTACACGGTGAACTACACGCTGACCGACGTCAACCCGTCCACGGGGCTGGCGCTGGAAACCGTGTCGGGCGCCATTCAAATCAACGTGGTGCAAACGGTCCCACTCTTGCCCACGGCCAACAGCGATGACGGTTACTGGGCCGGCGGCGGCGGCGCGTTGCTGGGCGCGTCGCCCCTGGCCAACGACACGTCCCCCCAGGGTCCCCTGAAAATTCATCGCATCGTTCAGGCAAACGGGACTTTCGGCACACTCAGCCTCTGCGACGAATACCGCTTCTGCTATCAGATCAAAGACGACCGCGCGGAGGACCTCCGAATCTGGGGGACGGGTCTGCTGCAGGAGATCTTCGCCTACGAAGTGATCGATCCGGACGGCAATATTGCGCCGGCGTCGATCACGGTGCATCCGTTTGAACTCGGCCCGGGGCAGACCATCACCGAGAGCCAGACCCACTGCCTTCCTGACACCAGTCAGCGGAGTGTCTCCAACGCCCCCGACTCCTCGCCCGTTGCCGTGCGGTTCATCGCGGGTGGCCCGGTGGCCGTGGCATCGAAACAGGGCTCCGCGTTCTCCGTGTCCGTGACCGGTGACGCGTATTGGGGAGGCCCGGCGACTAGCCTGAGTTTCGGCATCGATGGCGACTTGAAGGCACCCCTGGACATCCAGGGGGATCTGCGTCTGTCCGCCAGCCAGAGCGTGTTGCCCAACGTCCGCGGCCGGGACGTGCGTGTGGACGTGGCCGGCGGCGTGGGCCGCGTCATCGCGTCGCGTGATGTGCTCTTCGTCGGTTCCGGCTCGGGTGATATCGAGTCCGTGTTCGCCATGAACGACATCCACTGCGTGCACGCCCGCTACGGACCCGGCCCGCTCTATATCGGTTCGGTGCGTTCGGCGGGCGGTGATATCAGCGCCGTCTACTCCCAGGGCGATGTGGGATCGGTCGTCACCGACGGCGGTTCCATCGGCTACGTGACCGGGGTGAATATCGATGGTCCCGTCCGCGCGCCCAGCGGCGACGTCGGCTACGTCCACTTGGCCAACGACTATTTCACGTTTGGCTCAACCTACTTGATGTACAACCTGTACGACCAGTACCGTGGGGTCATGGCCTTGGGCCAGGTGCGGGGCGACATCCAAGCGGGCGGCGACGTCACGCTGGTTCGCGGCACCGAGGTTTTCGGCGATGTGAGTGCGGGCCGCGATATGCTCTATGTGCAGGCGGCCAATGGCAGTATCCATGGTTCCCTGACCGCCGGCCGTGATGCGCGCAACGTCCAGGCTTCCGTCGACGTGCTCCAGGACGTGCAGGCCGGCCAGGATCTTGGCCGCGTGCGTGCCGGTCGGGATGTGCAAGGCGACATTTCGGCGGGCCGCGACCTCAGCGGTGTCACGGCGGGCCGCCATATTCTCGGCGACGTGAAAGCCAGCGGCGGCAGTATCACTCGCGTCGAAGCTGGACTCGGCGCGGACGGCGGCAATATCGACAACCAAGCCATCTACGCCAAGAAAGCCATCGGTGCGGTTATCGCGAATCGGCTCCAGAATTCCTACGGCGACATCCTCACAGGGATGATCACCGCCGACACGGGCTGGCTCGGTAAGGTCACGGCACCCGGGCAATTGACGGCCCACATCACCGCCGCCCAATCGATCGGTGCCATCACGGCCGCCACCGGAGTGGATGCCTCGTTTGAAGGCAGTGTCACGTCGAAGGAAAAGTTCATTACGTCGGTCCATGTCCCACGCGGCAGCATCGCCGCCGACCTGCGGGCCGCCACAACGATTGGACCAATCACGGCCCGCGACGCGTTTTCGGGCGAGGTGGTCGCCCAGCAGATTACTCGCATCGAAACGGAGCAGTCCGACATCACCGGAAGGATCGTCGCCGAATACGCCCTCGGCAACGTCACGGCCGGACGCTCCATCGAAGCGACGATTGCCGCTGGCGACGCGAACCAGGGCTTTGGCAATATCGGCCATATTCTGGCCGGCAACTTCCTGCCCGGCCATATTCTGGGGAATATCACGGCGGGCGGGAACATCGCCAGCGTCCAGGCGGTGGGCACAGGCGACACAAACTGGACGGCGTGGAAGGACATGGAATGGGCGGCCTACTTCACGGCACTGGCAGCCTGGCGGAATAATCCCCACGCCTCCGCCGCCGACATTCCCAAACCGCCGCGTCTGCAGCGGCTCACGGCGATCGCCCCTGCCGAGATCCGTTCGAATATCACCGCGGGCGGGTCCATCGGAGGCGTGTTCGCGGACGGGAACTTGACCGGCAATGTTTATGCTGGCGTCGCTCTTCACCACGTTGCGGCGCTGGGCGACATCCAAGGCAATCTGACTTCGGCCCAAGGTTCTATCGCCGTCGTGTCGTGGGGCGGAATCACAGGAGACATCACCGCCCAGAAACATATCTGGGCCGATTCGTACGACGACTTCACTGGCACGGTGACATCCGACGAAGCCACCGCGTCGATTTCCTCGTGGGGCAACGTCCATGGACCGGCAATCTATGCGCCGTACGGCGCGTATGTTTCAGCCTACGGGGATGTCGCTACAGGCAGGATCCAGTCCGGCAACGGCAACACGGTCGCTACGGCAATCGGGACTGTCTCCTCGCAGATTGGCGGGAGTCACACAACGGCCATTGCCGCGCTCGGCGAATTCACGGGCGTCGCGATCAGCCAAGCGGGTGATGTATTCGCCAGTACGGTCCGAAAACTGGGAGGGCGTATGGAAGCACAGGGCCAAGTCGTGGCCAGCTCACTCTCCGATATCGAGGCGAAGATCATCGGCCAAGGCGCGATCGCCCAAACGTTTGAAGATTTCTCGGGCCAGATCGTGGGGGATAAATCCGTCCGCGTCTACGTCCATCACGATGTAACGACGGGTGCCTGCATTCGGTCCAAAACCGGTGACGTCTATGTCAACGCCGAAGAAGTGCACGGTTCGGTGATTGCTGACCAGGGGCGGGTTGGCGTCGACGCGTTTGAATCGCTCGACGCCACCGTCCGCGGCGGAAAGGGCGTCGTCCTGTCCGCGCTCGGCAGCGTCGGCGGAAGCATCGACTCAGCCGATGGCCGCATTACGGTTCTCGCGGACGGAGACATTTCGGCTCCCATGACGGCCAACGGCGCCGACGGCGGCATCACCGTGCTCACGTTGGGCGCCGTTTCGTCGAAACTCCAGGCTCAGCAAGGTCCCGTGGACGTCGTCTTCGCCTTCAGCGACATATCCGGTCCGATTCAAGCGGGCGAGAACGCCAGCGTCTACAGTTGGGGCAGCGTGACCGCGCCGGTGGACGCAGGCGGCCACGCCGACGTGTTCGCACGGCATAACGTCACGGCCCATGTCATGGCAAACCAGAACGCCATCGTGACTGTCGGCGGCAACGTAACGGGCGAAGTCGAAGCCGGAAAAGGCTCCAGCAGTCCGGACTACCGAGCCGAGGTGTTTGCCCATGGCGGCATTCTGACCAACGTGACGTCGTCCGGCAGCGCCATGGTCGATGCGCTCTTAGCCGTGGAGGGGACGGTGACCGCACGCGGCGGAAATGCAATCGTCTCCGCACTCGAACACTTCACGGGTACCGTAGAGGCGGCCATCGACGCCACCCTCCGCGTGGGAGACGTGATCACGGGCGCGACGGTCAATGCCGGACGAGATATCCGCGCTGCGGCGCACGGCGAGATCGACGGCGGCCAATTTATTGCGGGACGCAATGCGGACGTTCTCTCGGACCAGAAAATATCCAATACGACTGTCAAGGCCGGCGAAAAGTCGGAGGGCGTCGCGACCGTGGCCGCGCTCGAAGAAGTGGGAAGCGTCACGGCCATCGGCGGAACCGACGTGTTGGTCTTCGCGGGGACGAGTGCCACGGGCCTGACGGTGAACGCCAAACGGCGGGATGCCCAAGTCGTGGCGGTTGACGATCTTTCCGGCACGTTTGTCGCCGGCCGCAATCTGTCGGTCAGCGCCTTCGAGAACGCCAACGTCCAGTCGGCTATCGCCAAGTCCGGTTCAGCATCGCTGTTCGCGCGGCAGACGCTCAACGGCGCATCCGTATCGGCCGGCGCGCAGATCACCGCCACGGGGTTGGGCGGCGTGACGGGCGGGTATCACGCGGGCAGTGACGTCAGCCTGCTGGCCGGCAACGATTTCCAGGGCACGGTCGTGGGGAACCAATCCGTCAGCGTGGTCGCGGGGCGGTCGCTGGGGGGCAGCGTCACATCAACGTTCCGGGACGCCAACGTCACGTCGATGGGTGCAGCGGCAAGTGCCGGTGCCGCCGGCGTGGACGCAACCATCTCGGCTCGTACGGACGCCCATGTCGCCGCCTACACGGGACCTGTGGGAGGAACGGTCACCACGTCCATGGGAAACGCGAACATCGTGGCCGGCACGAACGTCAGCGGCGCCGTAAGCGCAGGTGCCGATGCGTTCGTGTTCGCTTTCCATAACGTTTCCGGTCCCGTCACGGCGCGTTCCGATGCGATGGTCCGAGCGCTCAACACGGTCAGCGCCTCGGTGCAAGCCCAAGGCGGCAACGCGGTGGTGGACGCCGGGGTCAACGTATCGGGCCAGATCGTGGGCCATTTCGGCGCGTACGCGCAGGCCCGCACGGGCGGCATCAGCGGGCCGGTGACCGGGCAAACCGAACATGCGTCCGCCGTGGCCGCGGGCACGATCAGCGGACCCGTGTCCGGACAGATCCACGCCTTTGCCGGATCACTGGCCGATATCAGCGCGGCGGTTACCGGAACCACGGGCCACGCGGCGGCGGTCGCGCGCGGTGGTTCGCTCACCGGCCCCGTGACGGCCGGATTATCAGCGACTGGAATTGCCTACGACAACGTCTCGGGCGACGTCACTGGCGGCACGGACGCCTTGGCCGGTTCGCTCTACACGGTCAGCGGAAATGTGTCGGCGGGGCGCGACGCGCTGGCCGTCGCGGCGGAGAATGTCACGGGGGCGATCACGGCCGAGCGTCACGCGGGTGCGGTGGCGTTCGGCCTGGTCAGCGGCAACGTCACGGCCCAAACGGGCGATGCGTTCGTCGTGACGTGGGGCGACGTGTCCAATTCGGTCAGTGCCGGCCGCGACGCCGTGGTGATCGCTGGCGGAATGGCCAACGTCACCGTCTCCGCTCCGCAGGACGTGGCTGTGTTGGCCATGGGGCCTTCGACCGTCTATGCGTTCCCCGGCCGCGATGGATACATTTGGAGCGCGGCCAGTTCGGGCGGCGGACTGAGCGCTGGCCGCGACGCGGCCGTCGTGTCGCTGGACGATTCAACCGTGGCGATCAATGCGGGCCGTGACGCGTTCGCCTGGACGTTTGACACCTACCAAAACAACATCTACGCCGGGCGCGACGCGGGCGTGTTCTCCTGGGGCGACGTGCACGCGAACTTGTATCCGGCTCGCGACGGGGTGGTCTACGCCGTAGGCGACGCCATCGCGGGGATCGTCGCGGGCCGCTATGCCGTGGCCATTACGTGGGGCGCGGGGCCGTTGTCGGTCCACGGTCCCGAGGGCGCGTTGGCCTGGGTTGATGAAGACTTCATCGGCTCGGTGGAGTCGAGTTCCGGATCCGCAGTGTTGGCCGTGTACGGCAACGCGACGGGCACGGTCGCTGGCGCGGAAGATGCGTTTGCGTACGTGGTCGGCGACTTCGTGGGAGAGGTGGTGGCCGGAGAGTACGCGGGCGTGGTCACGTTGGGGCTGTTCGACGGCTCGGTGTCCGCCGGCCAGAGCGGCTTCATCGTCAGCGAAGGGACCGTCGATGCCGGACTGACCGTGGGACGGGATGCCGCGGTGTGGGCCATCGGCGGCGTGGACGGCAGCTACACGGCCGGGCGGGACGTTGCGGTGACGACCTATGGAACCATGAACGCCGCGGTGCACGCGGCTCGCGATGTGCGCTATGTCTGGGCGCGCGGCAGCATTCTGGGCCCGATCAGCGCCGACCGCAACATTGGCGGCGGGGCCTATGGCGGCAGCGGCTCCTACTACGGCGATCCGTTTGCCTACGACGTGTTCAGCTACGGGCAGATCAGTTCCCTCATCCAGGCATCGAACCCCAACGAAGACCCGGACGGAGGCCGGATCGGCACGATCGGCGCGTGGGGCACCATCAGCGGCACGATCACGGCCGACCAATCGATCGGAACCATCCGCAGCGGCGGTGCGGTCACGGCGTCGATCTTCGCTCCCGTCATGCCGACGATCATCGAGTTCGATGCGACGATCTTCACGCAGTTCCCGTATCCCGACACGCCCGAATCGGTCAAGCAAGAAGTGTTGGCCGAGGCGGCCGCCGTGTTTGCGCAAATCCAGTTGGACAAGGCGGAGATCGCCACGCGCATCACGCAGTTGATCGACGAATTCGCCGACGCCAAGGCGGAGGAATCCGCGGAGATTGCGGGGTTGCGAAATGAGGTGTGGGCGCAGAACGTCGACGCCGTGCTCGCCGCGCAAGATGCGCTTGAACACGCAGTATTTGAGGCCAAAGCGGAACTGACCATCCTTCATGACCGCGCTGTCCGGGAACTTGCCGCTGTCGCTGTCCTGGCAGCGCGCAAGAAAGCTGCGTTACAAGCGAGCATCGCCGCTCTGAGCGAGGCGCGGGAAGCCGCCTATCAGGCCGCGGTAGCCGACACAGATCAAGTTCGCATAGCCATGGAGGTGTGGGATACGTCCATCGCATCGGACCGCTCACGTCATCTACTGGGCTCTGCCCAGCGACGAGTCGAGCGGGACCAAAACTGGCAGGCTTTGCGTCAGGTGCTCATCACCGGGACTGACGATGGAACCGGATGGTTTGAAGCATGGCTCACTAGCGTCTACGACGGAGCTCGCCACGCCGGAAACTGCATCGTGGAGGAAATGCAAACCGAAGGTCGCCTCTGGTGGACCGCCATGCAACACCCACTGCCGGTCTTGAAAGATGCAGGCCTGGGGCTGCTGCAAGGGACGCTGAACACGCTGAACGGCGCTCAGGACTCCATCATCGGGATGTTGAACCTGGGCATCCAGCATGGACCGTTCGGTGCCGTCGTGCGCGACCTGCGGGCTTTTGGCATCGACTTGACGCTTCCGTCACCCGATTGGAGCCGCGACCTCGTCATCGACGAAAGCGATCGCAGTCACTGGTGGAGCAAGTTTCTCGGCGGCGAAGGACTCGTTATACTAGCGACACTCGGTGTTGGGGAACTCGCCGAAGCGGCAAGAGCCGGGGGAGCGGCCGCAAGGGGAGGCTTCGGTGCAATTGGGCTATATCGACCACCTGTTGGCACAGCCGATGCCACTGTGCGCGCTGCCTACCTTACGGAGGTTGATTCGCTTTCATTCCGAATAAAGCTGGGAATCCACAACATACTCACTCCGTTTCATAGTCGTACGACTATGGCTGCCGTTCGCGAAGTTGTTGAGAGTGGGGCTTTTGGACGCGGCTCATTTACCGTTCGAATGTTCGACGATGGGCACGTGCTGTTTGGCGGAAGAGGTTCTGTGACCTTCCTCAATCGACAAAACTTCCACCACGAATTGATCCATGTAAGCCAAATGATTAAGAATCCCAACCTCTGGAGAGAATTCCCACTACGAACGTTGCACGAGTTTGTTGAGTTGCCCACTGCACACGGGGCGACGTTTTGGCCGGCCGCTATTCTGGCGGGCTGGTGGGTTTTCGAACAATCAGACGCGGACTGACTGAAATGGGCGATATTCGCGAGTTTTGGTTGGCGGTTATAATGTATCTAAGCGGCGCGATCGCAGTATACGCCTTGACAGCGATGATGCCGAGTCAGCTCTCCCCGGTAAAGCGAGTGGCACTAATACTGGTAGGTGGATTTGTGTTAGGCACGGCCCTCGTATTCGTGCTAGCCGGGTTAATGAAGACTTGCAGTCGACGTAAGAGGTAGGCGATTATCGAGGTGTGCAGGCCCACCACAACGGCAACGTTGTGACCGGGACCTTCCACCACCAGTCGCGCGAATCGCTGAACTTGCGGGTGAGCGGTTCCAGTGACCAGATCGGCGTCACGTCCAACCACCCCATCTGGTCAGCGACTCGGCGGCAGTTCGTGCCCGCCGGTGAATTGCGTGTGGGGGAAGATCTGCAAACACTCGATGGAGGGGCGTGCCTCGTCACCAGCATCACACCTCGCGGCCCACCCGAGCCCGTCTACAACATCGAAGTCAACGGCCAGCACGTCTACCACGTCGGCGAGTTGGGCGTACTGGTACATAACAAGCGTCTTGGTCGGCCGGGGAGTGCAATTCGCGAGTTCGATGTGAGGCCGTTAAGTGCGTTTCGAGGCCCGGGCACCGTCGGGGACAACTTGACCGGACACGAACTGCTCCAAAGCGCATGGCTTCGCGAGCACCTTGGCGCAGGTCGATTCTCGAGCGTAGGTGGTCGCAATCCGGCCATTGCGATTACAGAGGGGGGGTACCACAAACTGATTGGAGAATTGCAGGCGGAAGCCGGGTTGCATTCTCCGACGCATATCGCGAGGCAAAGCGCAAGGCAAAACGTTCTAGAAAACGTTCAGATTCTGAAGGAAGCGGGCGTGCCGAAAGAAGCGATTTGTGAACTCCTACTTGCGACCCGGAAGTTCATTCAGGAATTGGGACTGTAGGATGATCGACTGGCCGAATGACTATCGCCACCTGTTCGCCGATCGGTTGATCGAGAGGTTGATAGACCCAGAAGACCCTTTGAAGATCTGGGACGCGGAGTTCCTTACTTTAGAACAAATCGAATCGTTTGAATGCCTGGATGATCAGGTTGTCGAGATTACTCCTTTTGCCGTAACTTGCGGCGGTGACTATTGGGCCTACTTGACCGAAAACCTGCCCAGTCCGGAGATTGTCTTGTGTTACCGGGATTCGTACGACGCTGAGTATTTTGCGAAGGACCTTTCGCAGTTTATTTTCAGACAGACAATCGCCTTTTGCGGAAGCGAAGGGTTGCGTCAATGTGGCGGTGGGTGGAGCGCCGAGGACGCCAAGCGGATGATTTCGCTAGTCTACTCAGATCTACGAGCGTTTGTACCTGAACGGATGCGACGCAAGCTTAGGCAAATCATCAATGAGCCTTATGTTCATACTGCCGGTGAGTGGACAACATTAATCTCTGAGAGTATGTCGAGACAACTGATTGAACAATTCGTTGTTCTGGATCGTGACGAGTTATTGTTTCGATGGCGAGGGTGATGGCGTGTGTGGGAGTAAGGCCAAAATACTGGGCCGCGCGAATGACACTTGATTTTCGGGAATTCAGTGAGGCTGGTGTGGCGAATACTCAGCCGGCGCGGAGTGGTGTAATGGCCCAGCGACTTTCGTCGTGACCTTTTGTCCACCGAATGCTGCCGGTAATGGCACGGGCACAGCGGCGAAGGTATCGCGTTACGAGGTGTGATCCTCGTCAGTGCGATCGACTAACCGGCAAAGACACTCGCCGCGCAGACCGGCAGTGCAGCATGTCGGCGGTCAGCAACGTTCACGCCGCTCGGCGGACCCGAATTACAGGCAGATGACGGCGGTTCTCGAGGCAGTCAATGGCGACGATGAGTGGGCCACGCGACAGTCAAGCTTTGGATCTCTTTTCTGGATCCGCGATCTCGCCTTTCAGGCGGTGTAACAACCTTCCTCCCTCCAATGGGACGCCAGAAAAACCAGACGTCC
>CAIPEB010000220.1 GCA_903863885.1 uncultured Planctomycetaceae bacterium
AGCTCAAGGAAGTATCCGGCACGAAGCCGGAGGAAACCGCCGCGACGGACGCGGCACCGGCAGCCAAGCGGCTGCCGCTCAAGACACTTCGGGTGGATGATTGTTCAGCGAGCATCTGGGGCCGCGACCAAATGGTTCGGGGCGAGATGCGCAGCTTCTTCTCGGTGACGTTCGAACGGTCCTACAAGGATCGCGACGGCGCCTGGAAGTACACACGATCCTTCGACGGGGACAGTCTTGGGAAACTGGTGACGCTCTGCCAACAGGCATCGGAGGCGATTGAAAGCCTTCGGAACCAGGTGGGGAGTTAGCAGGCAGACAAGCAGCCGAAGGCTGCTTAACGAGCGATCGGGCGGCTGCCATGACAGCCGCCCCGCTCCTCCCAGTGCAACCGTGGCGGAGCAGTCTTCGAGACTTGCCAGCGTGGTGGCCGGGAAGCATCCCTCCTCTTTCGCGGACGCCGATTGTTCTCCTCGGTGCTCCGCTCTCTTGGCAACTTCGCTCTGCGGAGGCGGCGGACAGTACACGGCCGCGCTCCCCGTCAAAAGACTGCTTCGGCTTTCTGCTTTGTGACGGGTGCGCTGCGGTCGTGCGGCGTTGCGGCTCGCCTCCGCAGAGAGGCAGTTTACTTCTTTCCCAATTACTTCCATGCGTAGCATCGCATTTTCACCGCAGACGATCGCGGTACTTCCCCGAGCACCCGTGACCGGCAGTCCGGTTCCGTGGCTCACGTCGCTGTACCACAAGTCGTGGCGAGGCAACTACGGAGACAGTCGCTATCCCGGCAACTGCTCCGGCGAACTGATCAAGGACCTGCTGCTCTATTTCCGGCCCAAGACGGTGTTTGATCCGATGACCGGATCGGGAACCTGCCGAGACGTGTGCGACGAGCTGGACATCCCGTGCAAGTCGCACGATATCCGGTTTGGCTTCGACGCCTGTGATCCCAAGAACTACGAAGGGATCGGCCCATTCGATTTCATCTGGATCCATCCGCCGTACTGGCGACAGAAGGAATACACTGACGATCTCCGCGACATGAGCGGAGCGCCAACGCTGTCCTATTTCCTGCATCGGTACCAGGAACTCATCGAGAATTGTGCGAAAGTGCTGGCGGACGACGGCAAGCTGGCGATCCTGATGGGCGACTACAGCGACCGTGAGGCCGGGTTCGTCCCGCTGACTTTCCACACCAAACGGCTGTGTTTTGGGGCGCGACTCCGACAGGCGTCGACAGACATCATCCGCTTCAGTCACGGCGCGTCCAGCAGTCACAAAGTCTACCGCAGCAGCTTCATTCCGGGCCTGCACGACACGTGCATGGTCTTCGAGAAGGTCCGTTAGTTGCAGCCATCTTCCCCCAACAACGTGGCGAATCATGACAAATCACCGGCACACACCCCAACTCACTGGCACGCGGGGATTTCGGAGCGCCGCGACGTGTACCGCGGCGAACAACATTGGGCGATCCTCGGCCCAAACGCCAGCGGCATCATCGCGGATGTCGAAGGCGGCCTCGGAGCGAAATCCAAGGCGAATGCGGAATTCATCGTGCGAGCCTGCAACAACCACGAGGAGTTGGTGACAGCGTGCAGGATGTCGTTGCACGACGCCAAAGACGCGCTCAGCGGCGATTGGGAACCGGCCAGGCACGGCTGGGAAAGCATCATCGAACACTTGACCCGAGTCATTCGGAAGGCGGAGGAAAAGACCGTGAATTGTTGAACGCGTTCA
>CAIPEB010000221.1 GCA_903863885.1 uncultured Planctomycetaceae bacterium
ATGACCGCTTACACTGGCACAGCCAGTGGCATGCAAAACAGCAGGCAAGGGTGTGATCGCCGTTTCCATTGGCAGAGCCAGATGGGACACTGCAATTCATCGACGACAAACTTCCAGGCCTAGCCGATCACATTGATTTCTTTCGCATCGCTCGCTCACAAGCAACCGGCGAATTGTATAGGTTGTTCTTTCGCTCTGCCTAAGTCGGCCGCCACACGCCCGGGTTCCTCCATTGATTCGCGGCAATTGAGTCGTGATCAAAAGACACCGCCTGAAGACCGACAGGGTGCCACTATTGCCAATGAAGACGCCATCCGAGCCTTCTGGCAACAAACAACGGGAAGTCGAGCGTCAGGAAGAAAGCGGCACCGAAGACCATGATGAAAAGCGCCCTCTGTGCCCCTGACGCAAACGGCGGAAGGCACAACAGGTAGTACATTAACCCGAATGACAAACCAAACAGGCACACTTGGTAGATTCCCGTCAAACACACGGCCGTGTCGGTTCGCGAGGGACGAAGGATGAGTGCTGCTGCAGACACGGCCGCAAACAGGCTGATCAGTGCCAGCATTCCGCAGGCCACGGTAAACTCCGCTGCTCCGTTTGCAAGCGAATTCGGAGCCACAGAAAGTCGAAGGGCGCACAGAGCTAAAGCAACACACGTTGTCGCACCCAGCAAGTCACGAACTCCAAGCGGCTGAGCGTGGTCCTTGGAAGAATCATTCGATGGCTGGACGAGGCGCCAACCTGCCCAAGTCCGCAAGGCCCAGAAGGGTGACTGAATTGCCAAGATAATCACGGGCAGCGAGAGCAGGACCGGGAATGACGGTTCCCACTGGAAAGACGGCTGGCGATACCACTCCGATGCTGTACATGAGAGGACCGTTGCCGACGCCGCGATGAAGCAATAGAGACATCGATGGCACAAACTCCAGGTTGGCAAGACGCTGCAGATCGCTATCCATGCAACCTGACCTGCGAGGAATCCAAACCGAATACTCTCGTGCAGCGATGGCGCTCTCGGAAAGAACAGTTCTGGCGTTGAACGCCAGCGATCTTCCGTGCAGCTAAACCAGAAGTTGCCCAGAGTGCACAAGACTCCCCACGCGATCAGCGCCCAACGGATGTCTGGCTGTGGCACTTCGTTACGCGTCATATTCGGGGCCTCCGCTGCGACAATTCCACTGCACGAGATGCTCCATTGAAGCGTGCTGCACGGTCGGATCACGGAGTTGCTTGATGCCGCCGGAGGCGAAGAACCGTCTGGCGGACGACCAATGCAGTCACAGAAAAGCACTTCATACCAGTCTCCAAACCACAGATTGCGGGGGCGCAAGTAGTCCCCGATTTCGGCTTGGCTGACGGCTGTTGAGCGACTGCCCGATTCTCGTGACTGCCCCCATTCTCACTGCCCCGCGATAACACGACAACCAACCCAGTCATTTGCGCACAACTCCTTTCAGGAAACTGCGAAGGAATTTGCATTCGTTGGTCTTATTAGCGAACAGGTTCGACGCCCGCATGAACACCCGAATCGTGGAGCAGGAAGATCCGTCTTGGGTCGTTTCGATCAAGCAGACTTCTCGCCGGTCCATGTGCATGCCGAGGCTGGGACAAATGTCCTGGCCGATGTTCATCCATTTCCGGCCTCCATCTGAAGAGACGAAAAGGCCGATGCTCTCCCGATTCAAATCAATTACGA
>CAIPEB010000222.1 GCA_903863885.1 uncultured Planctomycetaceae bacterium
TCCCGTTGCATGTTAGGGACTGTTGGCAGATAGAACAGTTATCGCCTGCTCGAAAGCAGCCCGGAGATTTGCCGCAACGCATGCAACGCGCCAATTGGCAGAGAGATCCCACCCGGAGGGACTTGAGGATCGCGCGGGTTAATGCGTATCAGAGGGGCTCGATGCCGCTCGCCTTCATGGCGCACCGTCGGCACCGCAAGGCCGGCCCCCAGTTCAATGACGACAAGCCGAGCGTCACTGACCGTTTCCAGCCATCTTCCGTAGCGGCGATGCTGTTCGTCGCTGCGCATCGGGTTCCAGCCGTAATCCCCGAACATGAGGATGTTCGGTCGTGCCAGCGAGTTGCAGCTGCTGCACCGGGGCAGTGACGACGTCGCCCGCATCGAGTTTTCGTCAACCTCGATCGTCAGGTTACCCGCGGGCCAGATCTTGCCGCTGCAAACGCGGCAGCACTGCAAATGATGGATCGATCCGTGGCATTCGACGATCCGCTCTTCGCTGAAACCGGCCTTCTGGAACTGGCCGTCCACATTGCTGGTGAACACGAAATAGCCGAGGGGCCGAGATTCTCCCCACTGCCGGAGTATGTTAAATCCCTCATGCGGACTGGTTGAGTCGTAGAGATGGAAGCGATGGCCAAAGAAGCCCCAGGCCTGAGCCGGATCTCGCTCGAACCAGACCGGGTTTGACATCTCGGCGAAGCGGCGGCCGCGGAACGGCGGATAGGCCTTCCAGAAGCCCTCGTTGCCGCGAAAATCAGGCAGTCCTGAATCGACGCCCATTCCGGCGCCGGCCGCCACAAGGATCGCTTCCGATTCGGCAATTGCCTGGGCCGCCCGCACGATATCCGCGGAATTGCCGGGTATTGGTGTGGTCACGGGCGATTTCGGGTCCGTATCAGCGGTGAGGATGGAGCGGGCTCGTTTCTGAATCAGGCTGAGGGCGCCCCCAGGAAACCTTCGTGCAGAAACACGGGGGCATATCCGTGCTCCGTCACCCAGCGAATGGCCGTATCCAGCCGTTGCGGGTGGTCGGGAAGATAATTCGCGTAGAACGGCCAGAAATACTGTTCGTGCGTGAACAGGTCCATGATCTCGGCCGTGTCGGGGTTCTCGGCCAGCGGAGCCAGCGTGCCGACGATGCGATCCAGGGGAACGGTGTTGCAGACAATGTCGACACGCGAGAATACGATGCCGCTGTCGAAATCCTTCCAGGCATCATGCCGGGATAAGTATTCCGAGCGCGCGTCGTCCCATCGGTAGTTGACGTCCCATCGGTCGCCCCATTTGGCGAAGTACCCGCTGAGCGCCCGCACGCCTCGGCTTGCGAGCGGCTTGAATGCCGTCGGGCGCGTCATACCCCAATGGATCACTGTCGGGGGAGCGTAGGTTTCCTCACCTGCGAAGCGGCGGATTTCATCGGCAACCAGGTCCAGGTCGGCAATGAGCTTTTCCGGGGACGCATCTTCGTACGGGCGGTCGGGCAGATTGGCGTACGCGTGAAATGCCAGTTTCAGCCAGTTCGAATTGTCGCGCCACTCGCCCTTGTAGCGGTCGGGGAACTGCGGCAGTGTGAAATCGTCGCCTGTCGTATGGTAGATGTTGACGGAGAACTTGGTGCCGTAGCGCTCGTGCAGATCGCGCAGCATCTTCAGGTAGAAGCAATCGAACAGGGACCGGTAATTCTTCTGGGCGATGTCCCGCAGGAAGAAACTGTTGTCGTCGATCGAGAACCGATACCGCGGGCGGCTGAATCGGTCCCAGACCACGCGAATGCGGTCCTCCTTTGGAGCTCCGTTGCCCTGAACCGTCGCGATGATATCGGACTCGCATTCACGCAGCGCGACGTCCGCTACCCATCGGCCGGCTTCGCGACGGCCGACTGCTCCGTTCACCGTTACCGGTGTCTCCTCCGGCGCTTCGACCGTGACGCGGATCGTCAGGCTGTCACCGGTTTGCGTGCCGTGCCGCCGATTCAGAACAGCGCCGTGAGCCGGGGCGGCGATTTTTACTTGCGGAGGCTCCGCTGCGACGGCGCGACGGCCGATCAGGCAGGCCGCTCCAGCGTGGGCGGCGGCCCAGCCTACGAACTTCCGACGCGACAACTGGCCATCAGGCTGCATGGTTGCGCTCCCTGATTCTGCACCTTCCGGCGCGATTGCCGGTTCGCTCGCCGTTCTGGTGAGCCTCGTCCGGCATCTTGAGGCAAATCGCTCTACTTCTTGGTCTCGTTCGGCGCCGCCGCGGCGGGCATTGTCTTCGCAATTTCCCAATCATCGAACGATACCCAGCGCACAGGGGCTTTCGGGCCGTTCTGTGTGAACAGTCCGAAATGAGCTGGTTTTTCCGTGTCCAGCGGACAATTGCCCGCATCGTTCCACTCGTCTTTTTCGGTGACTCGCCACTGCCCGGTCACTTGCTTTCCGTCGACCTTCAAACGGAGTTGAATGTCGGACGCCGGCACCACCAGCTTGCCGACGACCTGGCCGCGGCCTCCCAGCTCGCGGGCAATCACGACATACATCTTTCCCTCGATCTGTTCGCTAATCAGCTTCACAAAGTTGTCGTCGTCGGCGTACCAGAGCAGTCCGGCCTGTTCCCAGAGTTCCTTGGGCTGGTGGGTGACGCTGACGCGGGCCTCGGCGGAACCGTTGATCGGGCCGTCGAACAAGAGGACGTTCTTGGCATCGTTGCCGCCCCAGATGTGCCCCGGTTGCGATCGCACTTCCAGTCTGCCGTCGCGAATCCGCCATTCGCCGGCATCCTCGCGCACCCAGCGCACGCACGAGGGGAGTGCACCTCCGAATCCCTCATGCAGCAGCACCTGCCCCTTATCCTCACCGGCTGCAAACCAGGCGACGCCAACAACCAGCCACGCGGAAATGCTCATACTGTCTTTCTCCCAGGCAAAATGCCGGAATGGCCGGCTTTGGTTCTGACGCGGCAGACCGGACCAACGAGGCGGCCCGTTCAGCCGACAACCTAAACCGATCCGCGGCGTTCCGCAACGGTTTGCCGCAAAACAGGAATGGGCCGGTTAACTCGCTTGATCGATCAACTTACAATACGCGTGATGCGGCCAGCGCGTTTTGTGCGTCAGGTCTCGAGTTGGGCCAGTTCTGGCTTGCCGTCTTTCCTCAGACGGGACGACAGGGCGGCAGGGCCGCCTCCCAATGCGGTGCTGCCGCACCGGGCGAATGGCCCGCTCCCGTCAGTCGCTGGACTTGGCGCGAAGAACGAACATGCCGCCGGTTGATTCCACAAGGACATCCATATGAAGACAAGACATTTTCGGTACCCAGTTTCGCTGCGTTTCCGCACAGTACTGCTGGCCGGAGCGACATTGCTGGCCGCTCTCGCCGCACGAGCCGCCGAGGATTGGCAGAATCCCGGGTTGACCGGCGAGGGCAGCGAGAAGCCGCATGCCACGATGGTGATCTGTCCGGATGTCTCAACGGCCATGTCCATCCAGTACACGGTGAACAGCGAACGCGAGAAGTCGCCGTTCTACCGCTCGTTGAACGGCGACTGGAAGTACCATTACGCGCGCAATCATCGCGACAGAACGCCCGGCTTCTGGGAGCCGGGCTTCGACGATTCAAAATGGTCCGTGCTGCCCGTGCCGTCCAACGTCGAAAAGCACGGGTTCGGCATCCCGATCTACGTGAACATTTCCTACCCGTGGGCAAAGCCCTGGACCCCTCCGTTCGTTCCGCCTGACGATCCGAATAACACCGTGAATTCGTACCGCTGCATGTTTACGGTGCCGAAAGAATGGTCCGCGCGCCGAGTGCTGCTCACGTTCGACGGCGTGAATTCGTTCTTCTATCTGTGGATCAACGGCAGGAAAGTGGGATTCGGCAAAGACAGCCGGACGCCCGTCGAATTCGACATCACCAAGTATCTGCAGGAGGGCGACAACCTGCTGGCCGTCGAGAATTTCCGCTGGTGCGACGGTTCTTATCTCGAGGACCAGGATTTCTGGCGGATGAGCGGCATCTTCCGCGATGTGTACCTCTGGTCGCCGCCTGCCGTGCACCTTCGCGACTTTGAAGTGCACACGGATCTCGATTCGAAGTACTGCGATGCGGATCTGTCGCTGTCAGCCAAGATCCAGAACACGGGTTCGACGTCTGCTTCCGCACTGATCAACGCGCGGCTGCTTGATTCTCAGGGCAAAGAAGTGTTCTCGCTGGAGAAAGGATTCGATGCGAAGCCCGGGGAAGAGACGGAGGTGTCAGTCAAGCAATCCGTTTCCAACCCTCTCAAATGGAGCGCCGAAACGCCCAACCTTTACAAACTGCTGATCTCCGTGAAGGACGGCAGCGGCATGGCACTCGAAGTGATACCGGTCAACGTCGGATTCCGCAAAGTGGAAATTCGCGACGGCAACCTGCTGGTCAACGGCCAGCGGATCCTGATCAAGGGCGTCAACCGACACGAGATCGATCCGGACCTCGGTCAGGCCGTCAATCTGGACGGCATGATCAAGGACGCGGCGTTGATGAAACAGTTCAACGTCAACACCGACCGCACAGCGCACTATCCGAACCAGCCGGCATGGTACGATTTGTGCGACCGTTTCGGAATCTATCTGATCGACGAAGCCAACATCGAAAGCCATGGAATGGGGTACGGCGACGAGACGCTGGCCAAGCGTCCCGAGTGGCTTCCCGCGCACATGGATCGCACGGTGCGGATGGTCGAACGGGATAAGAACCACCCGGCCGTAATCATCTGGTCGCTCGGCAATGAGGCGGGCGACGGACCGAATTTCGAGGCGACATCCGCCTGGATCCACCAGCGGGACA
>CAIPEB010000223.1 GCA_903863885.1 uncultured Planctomycetaceae bacterium
AAAACCGGCCCACCCCGTGAACGGTTACTTGCCTCGGTGGCCCCCGAATAGTCGGCGCGTTACATTCCCGAACTACGCCCGATCCGACGGCTCGAACAGGAAAGGAACGATGCGTGGCGGAACGAACAGCCTCGGACGTTGAACCGGCGCCGGACGACGCGGCACGCGCTGCCGCGCTGGTTGAGACTTACCGACGAATCACACAGCAGTTGTCCAAGATCATTGTTGGCCAGGAGTCGGTGATCGAGCAACTGCTGATTGCCATCCTTGCCCGCGGGCACTGTCTGCTCGAAGGCGTGCCGGGTCTGGCCAAAACGCTGCTGGTCCGGAGCCTCGCCCAGGCGATGGAACTGACCTTTCGCCGAATCCAGTTCACTCCCGATTTGATGCCTGCCGACATCACGGGCTCGGATATCATTCAGCAGGATCCTACGACCGGGCACCGGCAACTTGTTTTCGAGAAGGGCCCGATCTTCGCCCAGATGATCCTTGCGGACGAAATCAACCGCACGCCGCCGAAGACTCAGGCAGCGCTGCTCGAAGCGATGCAGGAACATTCCGTCACGATCGGCGGAAAGACATTTCGTCTCGAGGAACCGTTCTTCGTGCTCGCGACGCAGAATCCAATCGAGCAGGAAGGCACCTATCCGTTGCCCGAAGCGCAGCGCGACCGGTTTCTGTTCCACGTTGTGGTCGATTACCCGGATTACGAGCAGGAACGCCAGATCGTGCTGCAGACTACGGGCAGTTTTGCGTCCGAGTTGGCAGCGGTTATTGACGGTCCGACGATTCTGGCTTGCCACGAGACCGTTCGCCGAGTTCCCATACCGGATCATGTTCTCGACTTCGTGCTTCAGTTGGTGCGACGAGCGAGACCGGCCGACCGCATGGCCCCCAAGTTTGTCAAGGACCTGATCGAATGGGGACCCGGCCCCCGCGCGTCGCAGTACCTCGTGCTGGCGGGCAAGGTGCGAGCCATTCTGCGAGGTCGTTACCACGTGACGATCGACGACATCGAAGCGCTCGCCGTCCCCGTGCTTCGCCATCGAATTGTCCCCAGTTTTCATGCCGAAGCCGAAGGCGTGTCGGTGGACTCAATCGTCGCCCGATTGCTGCAAGATGTTCCCCGCGAGAAAACTGTCCGCGTAATATAACCGCATTGTCTGTTGTCGCTTGCTAATGGCTACGAAACGAGAATACCGTCATTTCGCGAAAGGCGACCATACGCACGCCCACGAATAGGTCGCAACTATCCCCGCGTGCTTCTATCCCCGCGTGCTTCATTCCTGCCTGGAATCATCCGCGAGTTCACGTATGAGTTCGCTCGGCGACTATCTGCCTCCTGACGACGTCAACAAGGTCGCGCACCTTCAGGTGCTCGCGCGCCTGGTCGTCGAAGGAACCTGCACTGGGCTTCATCGCTCGCCCCACAAGGGGTTCTCGGTCGAATTCAAGGAACACCGGCAATACGTTCCGGGCGATGACCTGCGGCATCTGGACTGGCGGATCTTTGGGAAGACCGACCGGTTCTATGTGCGGGAGTACGAGCAGGAGACCAACGTCCGCTGCACGTTGCTGCTCGATGCGAGCGGGTCGATGAAATACACCGGAAGCCGCAGTGGAGGCGTCTCGAAGCACCTTTATGCGTCGCGTCTTGCAGCGACTTTTGCGTATCTGATGCTTCAGCAGGGAGATAGCGTCGGAATGGCGATTTTCGACACCGAAATGCGCACGTACCTGCCGTGCCGCAGTCGCCCCGCGCACTTGAACCGGATTCTGTCGGCACTGGCGGAATCCAAGCCGGGAGGCGAGACGGCGCTGGCCGGTGTCTTCCACCAATTGGCCAACAAGCTGCACCGACGTGGCCTGCTGATCATCTTCTCGGATGCGTTTGACGACGTGTCGCGATTAATGAGCGCTCTCGCGCATTTTCGGCATGCCCGGCATGAGTTGATTCTGTTTCAGATCTGGGATCCGGACGAGCTTGACTTTCCTTTTCAGAAATGGACACGCTTTGATTGTCTCGAGCGCGAGGGACGCCGGCATCTCGTGGATCCCGCTCAGGTACGCGCAGCCTACATGGCCAATCTGGAAGAGTTTCGAACACAGTTGAGAGACGGATGCGGACGCAATCGCATCGATCTGGTCACGGTAACAACTGACCAGCCCTACGGCGAAGCGTTAGCGCGGTACCTCGCGCTGCGCCGGAAAACAGGAACCACAGTGCGCAATGCGCGATGAGCCCCTGCGTTTTTGAGCTGACGAGTTCACAGTTCAGCGGACGAGATTGCTGCTCACGGGACCGGTGTCGATGACGTTTCTCAACGTATTTCTGCTGGGAGGAACGCTGGCTTTCGCCGTGCCGCTGGTGATCCACCTCCTGCACCTCAGCCGTTTTCGCGTGGTGGAGTGGGGTGCGATGCACCTGCTCGAGTCGCTCGTGCGCATCAATCGCCGCCGATTTCGCATCGAACAGTGGCTGCTGCTGGCCATCCGATGCGCAATCCCCGCCTTGCTTGCGGTCTGCATGGCACAGCCCGTGTTGACCGGATGGCGGGTTCGCGCCGGCGCGGTGTCGTCAAGCCGCGTCGTGCTGCTCGATGACAGTTATTCGATGCAGGCCTCGAACGGTTCTGAGACGAATTTTCAGCGTGGCGTATCCAGCGCGCTGGCCATCCTGCAACGGCCCCCTGCCGCTTCGGAATCAGCCATCGTATTGATGGGCGACGGCCGCCCCACTTCCGACGAGGCTGTGCGGGGCGTAGACGCTTTGCGGAAGAGACTCGATTTGTGCCTGCCCGATCAAGGCCCTGTCCGCATCGAAGCGTCGCTCCAGAGCGGCATGTCGCAGTTGACGCACAGCACGCTGCCGATGCGCGAGATCGTGGTGATCAGTGATTTTCAGAAACGCGACTGGCTTGGCCCGCAGTCGCCGCAGCGAGAACGCCTGCGAGCACTGCTCCAACAGAACAAACCCATTCCCGCTGTGACCCTGTGGAAAATGCCCGCGCCCCCGCCGAACAATGTATGTGTCGAGTCGATTGAGGTGTCTCAACCGATGGTGGGTGTCCGCCAACCGGTTCGCGTGCGCGCGCTGCTGCGAAATCACGGGCAACGCGGATACGATGATTTGCGAGTGAGTTGTCGCATTGACGGCGAACCGGTGGAGACGTCTCAGCTTCCGCTGGCGTCCGGCGCGGAGGCCTCTGCGCTGTTTCGTTGTGTCCTCGATCGCGCGGGATCGCATGTTGTCGAAGTCGAAGCAGATGCCGATGATCTGCCCGCCGACAATCGGCTGGCCTGCGTGCTGACGGCACTCGACCGCATCGGCGTGCTCGTCGTCAACGGCGACCCGGACCCGCAACCCCTTCGCAGCGAAGCAGGGTTCCTGCAGCTTGCCTTACAGCCGTTTTCCGGCGCGGGGGACAAACTGTCGGACTTGATTCAAGCCCGCACGGTGGACCCAACCCGGTTCGATCGTGGTTCTCTCGAAGACGTACGGGTGGTCATACTGGCCAACGTGCCGAAGCTGACAGAGTTGCAATCGGCCGCGCTCGAGCGATTTGTGCGCACAGGCGGGGGGCTTCTCGTCTTTTCCGGCAATCGACTGGACCTGGACTGGTACAACCGAGTCTTCGCTCAGGGAACAAACGCTTTGCTGCCGATGCGATTTGCTTCGCTCGGCGGCAATCTCACCGATTCCGCGAGGCACGCTTCGATCGTGACGCGGCGATTCCAGCACCCGGCACTCAACCACTTCAATGACCGCCGGAATGGCAATTTGGCCGACGGCCGCGTTTTCCTTTGGTACCGGCTCGATGCGTCGACCGGAATCAACGGCGCGAACTCTTCGACAACTGAACTGATGCAACTGTCGGTTGGATCGCCGTTGATGGTCGAGTGCCGTCGCGGGGAGGGTTCGGTCATTCAGGTTGCCACCGCTTGCGATGCAGACTGGTCCAACCTCCCGATGCGTCCGTTTTACCTGCCACTCGTCCAGCAACTCGTGCTGCATCTCGCGTCGACCTGGGATCCCCCCAGAAACCTCGAACCTGGTCAGCCGATCGTAGCGAGGGCGGAAGCAACCGACAGCAAGGCGCGACTGACCTGTCCAGGGAACGATGTGGTTGACGTTCCGACTCAGCAGTCGGAATCACAGCGTGTGTACCGATTCGACGGTACGCGACGATCCGGAGTCTATACGCTTGATGTTCAGGACCGGACGCCCCTTCATTTCGCCGTATCCGCCTCTCGAACAGAGTCCCGGTTGGATACGTTGAATGATGGGCAACTGCGGGACCTGGCTGATGCGATAGGAGGATCAGTGGTTGGGTCATTCGAAGAATACGTCAAGTCCGACGATCTGCGCCGGCATGGTCGGCCCGTGTGGCAATTCGTGCTCGCAGGAGTGCTTGCGTTGATGGTGGCCGAGTTGTTCCTGGCACGTTGGATATCGCGAGATAATCCATGACCGAACTGCGTTTCGTGGGCAACATGAATCTGGCAGCGGGGATTGCGATCGCGCTCGTCGCGGCCGCCGTCGCGGTCTGGATTTATCGCGTGGAGTTGCGTGCCGACCGTCGTGGCTGGCTCCGCGTTCTGCTCATTTCGCTGCGTGCCTTTGCAGTCGTGTTGATTGTCATCATGCTCACCGGTCCCGTGCTGCGTCATCACCGCGTCGTGCCTGAAAAGGGACAGGTACTGGTGGTTATCGATGAATCGCTGAGCATGCAGTTCAACGATCGTCAAGCGACGTTTGGCGATAAGCTGCTCGTCGCCAAGTCGCTCGGTTGGCTGCCGACTCAGTCAATTGATGCACGACTGGTCGAGGCAGCAGACTACCTGCGAGACGCAGGCGATGCGGCGCAGGCCGCGGGTGCTTCATCGCTCGAGTCACTTCAACGACGTTGCGTGTTGTTTGAGCAGGAACTGCTTCGCGCCGCGGAACTTCTTGATTCGTTCGAGCATGACGTTGACAAGAACAACTCGCTGCGATTGCCAGCGATTTCCTCGGGCGAGTCCCGCAAGTCAGACTCGGCGGCAGACGTCTTTTCAACTGATTTCAAGAGCGCACTGGCCCAGGGATTGGCGGGTTTTCGCAGGGAACTGCTTGAGCAGGCCGGCGAGTTATCGGCACGTTGCGGAGCGTCCGAACCCGACCCGGCCTCGATTGCCCGCGATCTCGAACAACTGGCGGTTCGCGCGGACTCAACCGGCCGTTGGCTGCTTGCAGCCTTTGAATCCTGGATTTCTCGCACGATCAGCGCTGACGACAGGGAAATAGCCGCGGCCGTTCGCCGATTCGACGAGGCTTCGAGATGGCAGCGATGCGGATGGTTTCTCGGCGGGAAAACCACGAACGTGCTTGCGAAGCTTGCCGCGGCTCATCGCACGGAGTTGCTTGGACTGCGGGGGCCGACAACATCCGTTCGCTGGCGGAATGGAAACGATCGCGACATCCAGGCAGCCATGAAGACTCCGGCAAATCTGCCGCTGACCGACCTCAGCACCGGATTGCGTGCCCTGACAGGCTCCGAATTCGACCGCGACGCCGCAAGGGCCGGCCGGCCCCGCTCGGCCGTGGTGCTGTTTTCGGACGGGCGTCATAACTCGGGCACCGCGCCGCTGGAGACCGCCCGCCTGTTCGCGTCGCGAGGAATTCCAATGTTTGTCGTGGGAACGGGCAGCGAGCGCGAGCCTCCTGACCTTGCGGTGGCCGGCACCGAAGTGCCTCGCATCGTCTTTCGAGACGATCAGGTCAACGGGAAACTGGTGCTCTCCGACACGATGCCTGCCGGCAAATCGTTCGAGGTTCGAATTGAGAGTCAGGGCAAGCCCGTCTGGCAGCGGACGCTTACCAGCACTCAATCGGGATTGCGAAGCGTCGAATTCAGCTTTCCCGTACGGGAATCGGTTGATGCCGCAGTCGGTTCAGCGAGCACGGAAGTCCGGGTGCAGAGTGTTCCCGTGCCACTGCAGGTCCGAGTGGTGCCGATCGCCGGCGAGTCGCGATCAGACAACAACAGCACTGCGATTCATGTGCGTGCGATTACCCGGCGAAATAAGCTGTTGCTCATCGACGGCCGGCCTCGCTGGGAAATACGCTACTTGCGGAATCTCTTCGAGCGAGACGCGCGTTGGCAGGTAACCAGCGTTCTGGCCGGTTCAGTCATGCAGTCTGCGATGCCTCGAGGTTCGGGCAATGAGGAGTTTCCAACCGACCGCAACAAGTTGTTCGAGTACGACGTGGTGGTGATTGGCGACGTGAATGCGGCCGTTTTCCGGGACGACGAACTGGCCTGGTTGAAAAATTTCGTCACGCTGCGGGGCGGCGGAATGATCCTGATCGACGGCGCTCGCAAGGGATTGCGAACGATCGCGGCGTCCAGCGCCGGCGATCTGCTGCCGGTAAAGTGGACGTCGGACGGTGAATCGACCTTCGATGACAGCCCGTCGTGGCACCTCACCAAGGCCGGACAACTCGTGTCCGCTCTGACACTGACCGGCGACAATGCCGACAACAACTCGATCTGGCAGCAATTGCCAGCGCCGCATTCGTCCGCCGCTGTTGAGGCATTGCCCGGCGCAGAGGTACTTGCCGAGATACAGGCACCTTCCAAGCTAGTTCCTGCGATCGTGTCGCATCGGGTTGGCGCGGGGAGGGTGCTTTACAGCGCCTGCGATGAAACGTGGCGATGGCGCCGAGAAGTTGCCGACCTTTACCATCAGCGGTTCTGGATGCAGGTTGCCCAGTGGATGATGGAGGAACCGTTTGCAGTCAGCGACCAGTTCGTTTCGCTCGACGTAGGGTCCGTTGTCTACCAACCGGGGGAGTCGGCTGAATTTCGAGTCCGTTTGCGGGATGAATCGGGCCGCACATCGACAGATGCAAAAGCCGAGGCTCTGCTGTGGCAAGGACAGCGCTTGGCGGCGACCGTACCACTCGAGGCCGATTCCTCGGGCAGCGGACTGTATCGCGGACGCAGCGGACCGCTTGCGTCGGGCGAGTACGAAGTCGCCGTTCGAGTGGGTGGGTTCCCGGACGATCATTTTCGAGCACGCACCCATTTTCGAGTTGAGCCGGCGTTGAGCAAGGAACTGACTGAACTGAGTTGCGATCGTCAACTGCTTGAAGCGATTGCCGAGACTTCCGGTGGCCGTTTTCTCCGCGAGGACGAGGTCGTTCGGTTGCCGCAAATGCTCGAACCCATCAACAGGTTGAAGGACCTCGAAACCGAAACTCCCCTTTGGCTCAGCTATTGGTGGTTTGTCCCGATTGTGCTCATCCTGGGGTGCGAGTGGTTGATCCGCAAACGGACGGGGTACATTTGAAACCATGCGTGACTTTCGGCTTGATCCTCAGACCCGAACGAGACTGCGCCAGTTCGGTCGTCGGCGCAGACGGCTTATTCTGCTTCGCGGTCTCTGTGCGGTCATCGTCAGCCTGACCCTCGCCATGCTTGCGGTGGTCGGACTCGACTGGTGGACTTCGATGTCCGATGCCCTGCGACTGTGGCTGAGCATCGGCGCGTATGCGATCGCGGCGGCAGTCGGCTGGGGAACCTGCGGACGGATGATGCTGCATATACCGTCGGAAAGACAACTCGCCTCGCTGATGGAAAGCGGAGAGCCGAGCCTGCGCGAGGAACTGCTGGCCGCGGTGGAACTCGGCGATTCCAGCGCTGATGCGAAATACGATTCCCCCCTGTTCCGTTCGCTGGTACAGCAACGTGTGGCAGATCGACTGCGACAAGTGCGAGTCGGGCGAATACTGCCATGGCGGCTCGTCCGCGGCTGGACCTTGGCTGCGCTGGCAATGATTACGCTCAGCGCAGTAATGCTGTCGATCCCTCAGATTCAATTCCGGCATCGCATCACCCGGGCATTGCTGCCAACTGCCAATCTTGCGCGGTTGTCGCGTGTTCAGGTCACGGTGCTCGCGCCGACTCCTCCCGATTTGACAGTGCCTCACGGAGAACCGGTCGCCGTTGAGGTTCAACTGGCCGGCCCCAAAGTGTCTGCGGTGACGATCGAGACGGTTTCCTCCAAAGACGTGCGGCAGCGCATCGAGATGAGATACGAAGAGGGGCGGCGTTATTCCGCCGTTCTGCAACCGGGCCGCGAGTCGCTTGAGTGGCGAGTCAAGGCCGGCGACGCCGTCACTCGCTACTATCATCTGACAAGCCGCGCCAGGCCTTACGCGAAGTTGTTTGAAAAGACCTATCGTTACCCGGCCTACACGGCGCTACCTCCGAATACCGTCAAGGAGCCGGCAGGTGATCTGCGCGCGCTCGAAGAGACGGTCGCGGATATTGTGATTCGCCCGGACCAGCCCGTCGCAACCGCGCATTTGAAGATTGACTGGGATGGCAAGCAGGAAGAAATCGGGCTGAACGTCGCAACTGACGGCGGTCTCACGGCGACACTGCCGATCCGCTGCAGCGGCACGTATCAGGTGCAGATGATCGCTGCCGAAACCGGGTTCGACAGTCGCTTTGCGCCGCGGTACCAGATTACCGCGGAACCGGATCAGGCGCCGAACGTCCGCATGGAGCAACCGCAGGGAAATGTGCTCGCCGCTTCGGATGAGATCCTCCAAATCGAGGGCGAGGCCGACGATGATCTGCCGCTGGCGAGCCTCCAGCAATGGGTCCAGGTGAACGACCGCGAATGGCTGCGAGCGGACTTACCCAATTCACCCGAGCGGAAAGTCCGCATACGGCAATTCTGGGACCTCGATCCTTTGCATCTTGGCGCTGGGGATCGCGTGACTACCAAGATCGTTGCCATCGACCGCAAAGGCCAAGTCAGCGAGTCGGCGCCGGTCCAAGTGACCGTCAATGCCACCGGATTGCACCTTGACCGGCACGCCGCATTGGCCGCAAAGCAGTCGGCTGCAGGTGCAATACAGCAATTATCTGTCGCTGCAGTCGCACGCATTCAGCAAGTCCGCGAAACCATGAAGGTGCTGCTGGACGAGAATACGAGTGATACGCAGCGTGCGCTTCAGGCTGCCGGTGTTCTCGAATCAGCCGAGCGATTGTCGCGGGACGCGGGCTTGGCACGGCGGGTGCTTGTCGATGCTCAACGAAAAATGCCGGCGGGATCCGATGCTTCCGATATCCTGGCAACGACAGCCTCCCTTCTTGCGCTCCAGCACCGTTCGCCGCGTGAAATCACCTCGCTGCTGCGCGAAGCAGCGGAGGCAACTGACAAGAAGGTCCGGCAGCGGCAGTTCGAGATTGCCAGAGATTCGTTCGAGCGAACCGTTTCCTTCGCCCAACAGGCTGATTGGTGGATCACCACTCTGTTAAATGCGGATTCAAGCGGGACGGCTATCGAGGACTTGCAGGACGTCATAGCTCTGCAGCGGCGGTCGATACCGACGGTCGATCTATCATCTCCTGACGCGGTTCTTGCCCGCCGCATGTTCGCCAGGCGCGAGACGGCGATTGATCAGTACCTCGAGGCAATGAATACGGGCATTAAACCCTCGGCTCAGCGCTCCGATAACTATGCGCTGATGGAGGCATTGTCGGGCATAGCGAACGTGCGCAAGACTCTGGCACCAGCCGCCGATCGTGAACGTCCCCGTGCAAAGCTGCTTGAATTCGCTCAGCAGCTGATGCAGACGCTGGTGCGATTTCACGCTTCATTGAAGTCCAACTACGCGGAAAGCTCGGATCGTCTCGGCAAATCACGTCCGCAATTCCAGAACGGGACTTTCGCGACTGTGGCTCGCCAGCTTGCTCCGGTTGTGGACGTAATGCAGCAGGTCGGCTTGCCGCCGGACGCGAAACCGAGTCCCGAATCGCAGATGGCATTCCGCCGACTCGCATCGGTCGAGTGGCCGGCCGTAATTGAAACGCTGCGCGACCGTGCTTCGCTTGAGGAATTGAGCGCAGAGGCCGACAGGCAATTCGTATATGACCTCGACATGATCGTCTCGGCATCCGACACGGCGGTCGCGCGAGTGATGGGGCAACTGTCACAGGACGTGCCCGATTCCATAATGATCACCGAGGGACGGCTGACGCTCATCGAAATCATGCAATCTGCCGCGACGCTCGAGACGGCGCATCATGTCGCGGACCTTGTAACCAACGTTCAACGCATGCAACAGCGAGAGCGATCGTCGTCGTCAGCCACGCTGTTCACCCAGCAGGGTCGCGATTGGGATTTCCTCGCCGATCGACTCGATCCGCTTGCGGACAACCTTGCCGGCCAAAGCGGAAATCACCCGGTCAAGCAGATCGTCGAACGATTGCACGCACTGGCCCGCGCATCCCATACAATCGCCGTCAATGCCGAGATCGACCGTCGCCGGCAACATGTGACACAGGCCAATCCGATTCAAGAGGCGTTGTTGTCGGTCCTCCGCGATCTGCGTGACATCGAGCGATTGCTCCGGCCTGAGGCGGATGCGGCGCGGGCCTGGCTGCAATCCGAATCCAAGAGCGCTTCCGAGAGAATGCGGGAGATCGCCACGCGAACCCGACAGGAAGAGCAACAATCCCGCGATATCGCGGAACAGGCTGAAAAGTCCGATGCCGCCACGACGCAGCCGGCAGCACGGCGGCAACGCGACGAACAGCGGCAATTGACGGAGGAAACGCAGCACATTCTTGACTCGCTGCGGCGACAAGCCAGCCTCGAGAACCCGCTGGACTCCCAGCGTCGGGAGCTGGCACGCGATGTCGATGATGCAACCGCCATGCTGCGCCCGCCGACTCAGGCCGCGGCACAATCTCTTCAGAAAGCGTCGGATGCCGCTCAATCGCAGGATCAGTCTCAGAATCTCGCTCAGGCAGCCGACCACCAGCAGCGGCTCGCCGATTTGCTCAAGCAACTGGCCGACCATTTCGAGAAGGCGTTTGCCGGCGACGAGGTTGCCGATTCGCGCGAAGCACTGCGTCAAGCCGAGCAACAACTCGCGATGCCGGACCAATTCCGCGAAATGCAGGAGCGACTCGACAAGCTCGCGCAACTTGCCGAGAAGACGCCGCAGGAATTGCTCGCGGAACTGGAACGCGAACTGAAACGCAATCGCCCGATGCAGCGTGAATTGGACGAAGTCACGCGCGATATTCTCGAATCTGCACGAAGCGACCTTTCGGCCGACGCTCAAAAACAAAGGGACCTCGCGGACCGAATTGAAATGTCCGACGCCAAGATGGCCAACGCGAGCGATCCGATGCTCAAGCAGCTTCAGGAGATCGCGCAACAGGCTCGCGAACTCGCCGAGAAACAGATTCCCGCCATTGCGAAGGACGGGCGGGCGGCCACCTCTAGCCGAATGGACGAGCCGTTGAATCAAGCTGCCGGCGCGCTGCGCAATTCCGCCAAGCAAGCCGAGCAGGCGGCGAAACCTGAGGTGTCGGCAACCGCGCGCAGTCGGAGCACTCCTGCTCTCGTCGCGTCGCTGGAACAATCGGCAGCGAATCTGGATCAGGCCGCGGAGCGCGCCGGCGAACCGAACAAGCGAGTTGCCGCCAAGCGGGAGAGCCGCGCCAAAGCTATCGAGGACGCGGCTGCGCTGCAGCAGAGAGCGGAACAAGCCAGCCAGAAGGCGGACGTTGCAGAGCAGCAGTTGAAACAGGCGACAGAACAGCGACGAAAGGCTCGAGAGGATGCGGAGACTGCGATGCGGCAGTCGCGGGAGGCGACTCGCTCGAGTGGCAAGAATCCCCAGGACCAGCAACTCGCCGAAGCGGCCCGCAAGGCACGCGAAGCTGCCGAACAGGCGCAGCAGGAATCGCAGAAGGCGGACCGCGAGATGCAGACTGCACAAAACACGTCGCAACAGACACGTCAGGAGGCCCGCAATCTGAAACAACAGGCCGAAGCGGCGAAGGGCCGGGCAAAGAACACACCGGACCCGAACGCCCAGGAGATTCAGCAGGCAGCCGAGGCAGAATCATCGCAGGATCGCGTGAGAGAGACAGCTGCTCAGGCGCGACAACTCGCGGAACGAGCACGCCAATTGGGCGAAAGGGCCAGCGAACTTGCCAATAGCGCCGTGCCCACCGCGGAGGCTTTGACGCAAGCTGTCGCGGAAGAGCACCCGACGGCACAGAATGTTGCCGAGAATTCCCGGGAATTGTCCCGTGCAGCGCGGCACGAACAGCGGCTCGAGAACCAGCCTGCGAGCGAGGCGATACAGCAGGCTGCCGGCGAAACGTCAACGACCGCGAAGAACCGCATACCGGAAACCGCAAAGCAAGTCGGTGTTGCAACAACCGCGAACGCAGCTCGCAAGCCGCTGGAAGAATCCGCCGAAAGACTCGACCAGCATTCGCAGCAGATCGACCAACTCCTGGGCAATCAGGCCATCTCGCGCAATCCCGCGGACGCCACAGCGTCTGCAACTCCGCCGATTGGAACCGATGCGAGTCAGCAGGAAGACGCTGCAGCAAATACGAATGAAGCCGGTCAAACGCCCGGCGGCTCGGAGTCTTCACCCTTTAGCCAACCGCAGACTGCACGCTGGCTGGCACGCACGCTCGATGCGCTCGATCGGTCGATGCATCAATCGCAACCTGGCGCAAACGATCAAAACGCTAATTCGGCGGACCAGTCCTCGCAGGCCGACGCGGCCGACGCAATGGCTGCGGCGCTGCAGGCCCAGGCCAACGCCATGCAGAACGCGCGAGCACAACAGGCCGCGTTATCCGCTCTGATGAATGACACGCCTGGGGCGCCCGAGAGCGAGGGGCTCGCGGAATCAAAGGACGGTGCGGCAATCGATGGTGGCCAACTTGCCAAGGGCCAATTGCCGGAACTGGGTCCGGCGGACAACGAGGAATGGGGCCGATTACCTCCGAGCCAGATGCGCGACCTGATGGAGGGACAACGGGAAGTTGTCTCGGAGGAATATCGTCGCATGGTCGAAGCCTATTTCCGCGCGGTGGCCGAGCGAGCCAAGGGAGAACGCAAGCCGTGACACGCCGTTTCGTTTGCAAAGTCATCTCCGCGATTGCAGTCTGCCTGGGGCCGATGGTGCCGCTCCATGTCATGGCGGCTGAACCGCCCGCCCCGCCCGAGGTGAGCAGCGAAGAAGTGGACAAAGCGGTTGACCTTGCCATCGCATATCTGAAAAGTCAACAGAAAGAGGACGGACACATCAATGATGTTGGCTCAAACGATACCGCAATGACGGCACTGGCTTTGATGGCCCTGGCATCGGTTGGAAATCAGCCGGCAGATCACATGCCGGCCGGCGAAGTGATGCAGAAGGCACTCAAGTTCGTCCTGGCTGACGAGCGTCAGGAGTCCAACGGTTATTTCGGCCAGCGTGACGGGTCACGCATGTACGGCCACGGCATAACGACTTTGATGCTGTCCGAAATGCTGGGAATGGGCATCGATGACGAACAGGATCAACGGATTCGATCCCGGGTTCAGAAAGCAGTCGATTTGATCTTGCGCGCTCAGCAGGTCAAAAAGAGTCCTCGCGAAGCCGGAGGATGGCGATACAATCCGGACTCGCACGACTCGGACCTGTCCGTTTCGGTCTGGCAATTGATGTCGTTGCGATCGGCGAAGAATGCAGGCATCGATGTTCCGGCATCTGCCATTCAAGAGGCCGTGGATTATCTGAAGCGGTCCAATACGCGTGACGGCAACAACCGCGCGCGAGTCGAGGATATTTCGAAGTCCGGGTTCTCGTATCAACCCGGTTCACGCGATGCTACTTACACCATGACCTCCGCAGGACTCCTCGCCATGCAGGTCTGCGGCCAGTACGAGGCAACGGAGGTGAAGGAAGCGGCCCAATGGCTGGCCGACCGCAAACTCGATTTCAAAGAGAGGTTCTTTTTCTACGGAACCTATTACTATGCCCAAGGCATGTACCAGCGCGGCGGACAGTTGGCTTCCAAAGCGAGGACCAACGTCGAGAGTTTACTGCTCGCCCGCCAGCGGCCCGACGGATCCTGGCAGTCGGAAGACGGCCAGGAACGCGGTGCCGGTGGCGTCTATTCCACATCGCTGGCCATCCTGAGCCTGTCTGTGAAAGATCACTTCCTGCCGATCTATCAGCGGTGATGTGAACGGACATTCATCCGTACGCCGGACATTCATCCGTACGTCGGACATCCATCCGTACGTCGGACATCCATCCGTACGCCGGACATCCATCCGTACGCCGGACATCCATCCGTACGTCGGACATTCATCCGTACGTCGGACATTCATCCGTACGTCGGACATTCATCCGTACGTCGGACATTCATCCGTACGTCGGACATTCATCCGTACGTCGGACATTCATCC
>CAIPEB010000224.1 GCA_903863885.1 uncultured Planctomycetaceae bacterium
AGCTAAACCTGCTGAAGCTAAACCTGCTGAAGCTAAACCTGCTGAAGCTAAACCTGCTGAAGCTAAACCTGCTGAAGCGGCCGCCAAACCCTGAGTCGGGGCTGACTGTTTCGGCTTCATTTTGTGCGGGTCTTGCCGGTGGTGCTGCCCGGTTTACCGCGAGACCCGCTCTCGCTACGATTGAAGCCGCGCTGCCGTCGCCAGCTTGAGTTGCTGGGCGAGGCCGGCAGTCTTTTCGAGCCCTGTTTCTTGAGCCGTTCGCTGAGATCGGCCGTGCTTTGGGGTGGTATGGAATCTCCAATAATTCGTCGCGCGTTGATCAGTGTTAGTGACAAGGCAGGTTTGGCGGACTTTGCGCGGGGGTTGGCCGCGGCCGGCATCGAGATCTACAGCACCGGCGGCACCCGTCGGCATCTCGAATCGGAAGGTTTGACGGTTCGGGACATCGCTGCGTACACCGGCTTTCCCGAGATGATGGACGGTCGGGTGAAGACGCTCCATCCGAAGGTGTTCGCGGGGATACTGTGCCGACACGATCGGGCGGACGACATGCAGAGTCTGGATCAGCACGAAATCCTGACCTTCGAACTGGTTGTCGTGAACTTGTATCCGTTCGAGGCCACGGTGGCGCGTCCCGGCGTGACGGACGAGGAGGCGATCGAGCAAATTGACATCGGCGGCCCGAGTCTGGTGCGGGCCGCTTCAAAGAACCACGCGTTTGCGACGATCGTGACGCGGGCCGATCAGTACGCCGGCACACTGGAACAGATTCGATCGGACGGGCGGACGACCCTGGAGTGGAGACGTCGACTGGCGGGCGAGGCCTTTGCTCACACGGCCGCATATGACCGCGCGATCGCCGCATATTTTGCCGGCGGAGCGACTCCGCAACTCTTCCCGGAGACTCTCGCCCTCAACCTGAAGCGTAAGGAATTGTTGCGATATGGCGAGAATCCGCACCAGCAGGCGGCGCTTTACGAGGATGTGCCTTGCCGCGGCATCCATCTGGTAAATGGTCGCAAGCTGCATGGCAAGGAACTCTCGTACAACAATCTGCTGGACCTGGACAGCGCGATGGCGATCGCCCGATCTATGCCGTCCGCGGCCGTTGCAGTGATCAAGCACAATAACCCCTGTGGCGCGGCATCCGCTGACGAATTGAGCGAGGCGGTGCGCAAGGCCATGGAAGGAGATCCGGCCAGTGCCTTTGGCTCCGTGCTGGGGTTCAATCGCGCGGTCGATGCCGCAACGGCCGAATACCTCGCGACTCCCGGTCTGTTTGTGGAAGCGATCGCGGCTCCGGCGTTCGACAGCGAGGCAGTGCAGATCCTGACCACTCGGCCGAAATGGCGGAACAACGTCCGATTGATGGAAGTCGGCGACATCGAGGAACCTCGCGCCGAGCGGCACTATCGCCAGATCGACGGCGGAATGCTCGTTCAAGAGGCGGATAATCTGCCGGATTCGGAGGCCGACTGGCAGGTGGTCACCGAGCAGAAGCCGAGCGAAGCGTTGCGGTCCCAGTTACGGCTGGCCTGGGCGGTTGTCCGTCACGTCAAATCCAACGCGATCGTCCTCTGCCGCGACAACGCCCTGTGCGGCGTCGGCGCGGGGCAAATGAGCCGCGTGGATTCGGTCGAGATAGCCATTCGCAAGGCGGGCGACCGGGCTGCTGGGTCCGTGATGGGTTCTGACGCGTTCTTTCCATTTCCGGACTCGATCGAACATGCGGCCAAGGCGGGCGTCGTTGCGGTGATTCAACCGGGCGGTTCCAAGAGAGACGATGAAGTCATTGCTGCCTGCAACCGGGCCGGATTGCCGATGATCTTCACGGGACGGCGACACTTCAAGCATTGAAAGCCCCGCATCGTGCTCCCGACCATTCTCGACAAGATCATCACGACCAAGCGTGAGGAGGTCGCGGCAGCCAAGGCCGCGCGGCCGCTGCGGGAATTGAGGCAGGCAGCCGAAACGGCACCGCCGGCCCGCGATTTCCTGGGCGTCATTGCCGCGCCGGGGCCCATCAAGCTGATCGCCGAGGTGAAGCAGGCCAGTCCGTCCAAGGGCATGATCCGTGCCGACTTCGAGCCGGTGTCGATTGCGAGAACTTACGCGGCACACGGGGCTTCCTGTGTCAGCGTGCTGACCGACGAAAAGTACTTTCGCGGCCACCTCGACTTCTTGCGGGCTGTGCGGCAGGCGGTCGAAATCCCCGCGCTGCGCAAGGACTTCGTGATCGACGAGTATCAGGTCTGGGAAGCGCGGGCGGCCGGCGCCGATGCCGTGCTCCTGATCGCCGAATGTCTCGACGGCCGGCAGCTGCGCGAACTGCACGATCTCATTGTGCGATTGGGCATGACGCCGCTGGTGGAACTGCACGAGGCAGAAAACCTCACCCGCGTGCTGGCCGCCGGCGCTCTCCTGGTCGGCGTCAACAACCGAGATCTGAAGACGTTCAAAGTCGATCTCGAGCACACCATTCGGCTGCGATCACAGATTCCCGCGGATCGTTTCGTCGTCGGCGAGAGCGGGATTCGGACGCACGAAGAACTCTCGCGGCTGGAAGCGGCCGGAGTCAATGCGGTCCTTGTCGGTGAGTCTTTGATGGCCCAACCTGACATCGGGGCAGCGGTCGATCAGCTGCTTGGCCGCAGGCCCGTCTGATCGCGAGTTGCGCGACGCGGCCCGCTCTGGTGTCCCTCGGCGGACTGTTGAAGCTACAACCGGCCCCGCTCGGAGTCTTTCGCGAGCAAACGGCTGATTTTGCGTCCCGTTACGCTGAGCGGGATGTCGGCCAATTGCTCCGGTGCGATCCAGCGCATCGTGGCG
>CAIPEB010000225.1 GCA_903863885.1 uncultured Planctomycetaceae bacterium
ACCCCGTGAACGGTTACCTGAAGTTGGAGGCCGCTCCCGTGATGCTATAAGCGTACCGATAAGCAGTCGTTACGTCAGCAGAACCCGGTTTTTTTCGCAGCGACTCGATCCGTTCCGGCATGGATTTCAGAAAGCGATAGTCAATCCTGTTCGCCAATTGGGTATAATCGACCTGTCGCGTCGGCGTTTCCGGCAGGCAGTAAGTATTAGAGTCCGCTGATGCACGCGGTGTAGTCTGCCCTTTGGCCGTGGAAACGCCGCTCAAAGCTCCGCTGGTCGATCCGGTGACCGGCGAGGATCTGGGCATCACTTCGCCGGGCATCGTCGACCTGATGCTCGATGGTCAGCGAGGTAACACTCGGGAGCCAGCGGTTCGTACAGATTCTTGCCGAGAGCCTCCTTGGCGGAATAACCCAGGGTCCTTTCGGCTGCTGGATTCCAGTACCGGATGGCTCCCCGCGGGGCCATCATCAGGATCGCGGGCTTTGCCGCATGAGTTAGGCCGAGGAGTTCAGCCGTGCGGGCCTGGACGCGACGTCGGAGAGTAAAACTCCAGAGAATTGCTACACATTGCCGACGGTTTGACTCGACGGCAGATCGCTCATGGCCAACAATGCAGGACAAGCGAAGACAGAACCAAGTATGGCAGCGATTGGAATATGAATTCCAGCGGCAAATCGTTGCTTTAGCTGCTTGCGTGTCATTTCTCAGGAAACCGCCGATCGATCAGCTTCTTGGCGTTGTTGATGAACCCCTCCATTCCGTCATCGGCCCGCTCGTTTATCGGGTTCCGCCCCATTAAGACCTGCAAGTACATGATGCTGAAGACCTGTCGGTAGGTAACAGCTCGTTCGCAGTGTATTTCCTGCAATTGGAATTTCGTCGCGTCGTTGGGTTCAGGCACGCTCGTGGAAATTCGCATGAAGTTCAAGTCCGGCGCTTCAAGCTTCGTAACCGGATACTCAAGCGTCCACTGGTAAGCGGAGTTCCCCGGTCGAAGCGATGCGCACACCTTTGCCCGAGTCGCAATGGACTGTTCCGCCAACTCAGGAGAACTGTAGCGAAACACATGTACGGTGAACCACACTGCTGCCTTATGTGTCTTCTCGTCTGCATCAGACGAATAATATGCATTGAGAACGTCAAGTACTTGAGGCGGATGAGATTCGATTACCTCTTTTCCCGTCGCCAGAAGCGGATGCAATCCGATGCCATCCCCTGGCAAGAAACCGCCCTTCCCGGCAGCGGGAGGTGTACCTCCAGGAGGCGCGGAGGGCGGTGTCTGGGAAGAAGTTCCTGACTCCCATTGCGAGTAGGCATGAATGCCGACGAGTTTCTTGTCCGGCTCGATCGGGTCGCCGCCGGGCGGATTCTGCAGATACACGCGTCCGGCATCGTCTTCGGTGGCGGGACGCCGATCCAAGGCAACACGATCGACTGTGAGTCCCGCCTCGCTCATGATGTCGGTCGCCGTGTCGACTTTCCAGCCGATGACGTTGGGAACGACCTGCCCGTAAATCTCCAACTGCACGATGTCGTTGCGCCGCACGGTCGAGCCTCCCGGCGGATTCTGACTTTTCACCGTGCCGACCTTGCCGGCAGGTGCCTGTTCCTTGAGAAACGTCGAGTCGGCGCCGAGGCTGCGGCGGGTCAGTTCAACATAAGCAGCGCGGGCCGGCATATTCACCACATCGGGAACTTCGGTCTTGTCGCTGGCCGGCATCTGCGGCTGGTCCGCCTTCGTGGCGGAATACCCGATCGTGACGGTCGCCCCGGCATCGACTTCGATTCCGGCCGATGGATCCTGACCGTTAACCACCGTCTTATCGCCCGAGATCGGAAATTCACCTGTCAATTGCGGATCCGCGACGAGCCCCACCTTGCGCACCGCGGCCACGGCGTCATCGATTTTCAGGCCGGTCACGGCGGGAACCTTGACCCGCATGCCGGGAGTCACACCCCCCGGCTGCCCGGGCGGATTGACGCTGCTGCCGATCTGCAGCCGGCAGCGGCGCGCCCGCCCCAGCGCCGCCTGAGCCGCGCCCAGGTCGCGCGTCGCCTGACGCGTATCGGCGTTGGATACCTTGTCGAGTGCGGTCTGCGCCTCGGACAGCACCTGAAACAAGTTGGTCCCGCTAATGGCCGCGGTCAACGTGTCGATCTGCTGCGCAAACGCGTCGACGATCGGCTGCGCGGCCGTCAGCAGCGCGCTGAAGTTGACCAGGTTTTCCGCGCCCAGATCCGCCCCGAGACTGTCGGCCTGATTCAAAATCGTCTTGGCTTGCGGCTCGGCTTGGAACGGCTGCAGCACGGTGCGGAGCTGCGCCACTGCGGCGTCGAGTTTCGTGCGCCAGCCGGCGATGCCGCTGCGTGCCTGTTGTGCCGCTGCGGCGGCCTTTTCGGCCGAGGCCAGCAGCTGGGTGGCCGTTGACTTGTCTTTCGAGAGCAGCTGAGCCGCGTTCTCCAGGTCGATGAGCTTGCCTGCCGCCTCTTTGAAAGCCTTGAGTTTTTCCATCGCGGCGCGCAGCGAGTTGGCGGCCGCATCGAGTGGACTCATCGCGCCCTCGGCTGCAGTGACTTGGCTTTGCGCATCCTGGATCAGAGTATCCGCCTCGCGTCGCCACTGGTCAAATTCCGCTTCCGTGCCGATGCGTCCCGCAAAACCGCAGACCGTTGTCGCCGCGTTTTCCGCTTTGGTCTTGGCATGATCGGCGGACTGGGTCGCCGCCGTGACACCTGCGGAGGACTTCTCGGCGGCCGCCGCCAGGTTCTTGACCTCCTGTGCAACTCCCGGCATGCCCAGCAGCTGGGTGTAGAGCGCGCCTTTGGCGGCGGCGAGTGCCATGGCTTTTTGCAGATCGCCTTGCGCCTGGGCGTCGAGTGTATTCGCCTCGGATTGCGCGGTGAGTATCGTCTTGCGATAGACGCGCGCGCTGATCACCAGCCCCTGGGCCTCGGCCAGCGCCGCCTTGAGTTTCGCGCCGGGATCCGCGGCGATGCCGGAAAACGCCGGACGTCCGCTGTTGAGGTTGTTGACGACGTTGTTAAACAGGTCGTCGAAATGCTGCGGGTTGTCGGGATCCCAGGGTTGGCCATCGGCCCGCGGCGGCAGGTTGCCGCGCCGCGCGGGATCGTTGAGCATTTGGATCAACTGGTTGCGGAGGTTGTTGCCCGCATGCCGCGCGTTGCGCAAGTTGCGCCGCTCCTCGGCAAACGGCCCGTCCAGCCAGCCGATATAAGCCTCGCCGGCCGCTCCGCCCAGTTGCGCCGCGGTGCGAATGTTGGAATACGCGTTGTAGGCATTGGTCAAGCGGCCGGCACCGGTCGCCACGAGAGAACCGGTCCCGCCTCCGGGCCGCAGAATACGTTGCGTGCCATCGCCCCGCTGCCAGGGAAGAGGCTGTGCCTGGCCGGTGTTCGGCACCCCACCCGGGTTGAGTCGCACACGGGGGCCCTGTATGCGATCAAGGGTCTGCTGGGCCGCCCGTAAATCAATCCGGCTTATCCGGGCGGTCAAGACGCGCGACTGACGCTGAGCCTTGATTTTCATTTCCTCGGACCACGCGTCGCCCCCTTCGATGATCTGGGTGAGCTGGTTGCGCTGTTGAATCAGTCGACGTAACTCGGCGCCGTCGGCTGGGCTCAAGTCCCCTCGGTCGCTGGCGTCGCTGAGATAGTTGATGTACTGGCCGTATCGTTGCGAGCTGGACGCATAATCCGTGCCCTGCGGATCGCGATATCGCTGGGGGTTGTTCGCCGCATAGCCGTACGCATCGTGCGAGGCCGTTCGGCCAGGTTCGCCGAGCCGCGGGTCGGGACTGAGGAAACAACGCAGATCCGGGCAATAGTAACGTTGCCTTGCGTAACGCAAACCGTAGTCCTCTACGAGCATCCCCGAATACTCGCACCAACGTGGCGTCGGAATGTTCGAAGGCAATTGTCCCCAGGCGTCAAAGTCATAGCTGCTCACGACCTGTCCCGCGCCATCGACGATCCGGCGCACACTGCCCAGTCGATCGGCCACGACCAGCAGTGTCTGTCCTTTGCTGTTGCACAACGCAACGGGATAGTCGCTCCCCGGCAAGCGAACAATCAGCCACAAAGTACCGTTTTCGTCCTTGAAACCCAGCAATCCCTCGGGCGCGTACGCATACCAGACCCGGCCGCCGGCGTCTTCACGCCACAGACGATCGCCATCGGGCAGGTAGCCGAAACGCTGCGACTTGTCGCCGTCCCGAAGCTTGCTCAAACGCCCCGCGGCATCGAAATCGAACTGCAGTGTCCGGTCGAGGAGATCTAAGGTCGCTACATTGCCCGCCGCGTCATACTGCACTCGCCGTCCCGAGAGCGCCGCCATGCGTCCCGCTGCGTCGCGTTCCACCGTCTGACGCCGTGGCGGGTTGCCCGTCTCGATAGACACTGCGTTGCCGGTTGCGCCGTAGGCAGAGCGAGTCGCAACGCCGGACGAACGGCATTCCGTCAACTGATCATCGGGATCATAACTGTACGAGTCGGGCTGCCTGGCATCGCATTGGAGCGTTGCCAGGTTGCCGGCTGAGTCATATGTGTAGTGTTCGGCAAACAGCCGTGAGGCGGTACCGCACGCGGCTTCGATCGACGTGACCCGATCGGCGCGATCATAGCCGAGATTGATCCGCACGGAGCCGGTGGCCAGTCCCGTGGGACGGCCCGCCGCGTCGACGACAAGCTCTAGCGTCGCGCCGCCGGGCAGACCGAGGCGGTTCACTCGCCCGCGATCGTCGTAGCCGTACTCGACCTGCAGGTCGTTCAAGACAATCCCCGCCGCCCTCCCCTGCTGATCGCGAGGCAGCCGCAGCTCCAGTCCGCCCGGCTGATACACGCGCTGCGCCAGCGTCCCATCGGCGTAGCGCTGTTCCTCGAGTCGATAGTCGGGCCCGGTGATGACCGAGCGCCGTCCATCGGCCTGGTGCTCGTAACGAACCACTCCCTCGGGAAGTGCCAACTCGCTGATCCGGCCCTGGGCGTCGTACTTGCAACGCGCTGCCATGCCGGCGGGAGACTTTTCTTCCGCCAGTCGCCCTTGAGAATCGTACGTGTACCGCCGCCATGCGATTGAACCGCGACGGATCTCCGTAACACGCCCCGCTTGATCGCGGATGATGGATGTAGCTGGCAAGCCCGGCGGTTCTACGCCGGTCCACTCGCCCTCGCCGGCATACGTGTATCGCCAAGCCGATCCCGAGGGACGTATGACCAGCAACGGTTGGCCCGAGGCGTGATGCTGAAATACAGTTCTTCGATCCAACGGATCGGTGAACGCGGCAACCAGTCCGTCAGGAGCGAAATCGAAAATGGTCCGTCCGGCATCCTCCTGCTGGACCGTGCATTGGAGGCCCGAAGGCGCATAGGCATAACGTGTCTTGCCGTGCAACGGATCGTCCGCCTCAGACAAGTTGCCGGCGGCATCGTAGCGATAGCGAATCAACAACCCGTCGGCTGAAAGACGTTCAAGCAATCGCTCTTGTTGGTCGTAGACGAGACGCTCTTGCGCACCGGTAGACCACCGCTGCGTGACGGAGCGGCCGTCCGCGGAGTATTCGTACCGGACCGCAAGCCCGTCCGGATAGCCAGCTTCCAGCAAGCGGTTCTGTTCGTCGTAGCGGAAGCGTTCGTCGCCGCCCGATGCGCGACGGACCTCGATCGGACGATTACGCTCGTCGTACTTGATCGACTCCCAGTCGTCCGGCGCGGATTCGCAGCGGGTCACTTGTCCCTGCGCGTTGTACTGATATTGTTCCTTGCGTCCGTCCGGGTGCTCGATCAGCGTCGGGAGATCGAGCGCGTTGTATTGAACGCGAGTCGTTCGCCCGTCTGGGGTGATGGTCGCGACCCGCCGGCCGAATGCGTCGTACTCGAACCGCGTGACACCTCCGGGCTCCGTTACCGATGCCAGTCGTCCCTGTGTGTCGTAAGCAAAACGGGTTGTCCCGCTTGCATCGCGGCATTCCTCCAGGCAGCCCAGTCGGTTGAGTTTGACGTCGGTGGCCGTCAGCGTCGAAGCTGCGAAGAAGCACGACTCGGGCGCCGTCGATGGTTCGCGGGCGGTCGCACCGCTGAGGGTTTCCGTATTGCCGAACGAATCTCGGACGGACAGCAACTCGCCCTTTGCGCCGTATTCGTACGAAAGCGTCACCCGCCGGGAATTCACAACCGTCTTCAGCCGTCCCGCCGCATCGTAGCTGTACTCCACGCTGAGCCCTTCCGGCCCGTCGATCCGCGTCGTTCGCCCCTGCGCGTCGTAACGGTAGATCAGGACATTGCCTGGCCCGGCGACGACCGACGCCAGGCGTCCCGCTTCGTCGTATGCGAGATTGCGAGGGCTTCCCGCGAGCGGAACCAATCGCACCAGACGGCCGACGCGATCGAACTCCAGTTGCTCGCCGCGAGCGTTCTGCATCTGCCAGCCGGTGGACATTGCGCGCAGCTGCTCGCCCGACGAAGCGACGTAAACATCTTCTTGCCGATCGAAAAGCAGCCAGCCGACACCGGCACGCCACAGCAGCAGTTGCTCGCCGGAAATCGGCGTCACTCGCAGTCCGTTTGCATCGCCCCAGCCGTTTCCGAAATGGCGCTGGGTTCCTGAATCGCCCTGCCAGACGCGACGCACTGCCAGACAAGCGGAACTCTGGCCGTGCTGAAGATCTACGGCTTCGAGTGATGCATCCGGCCCTCGCGCATGATCCTCAATCGTGAACTCGCCGCGAGGCTTCGCAGCGTTTGCCGTTCCCAGAAAGAACCAGCACGCGATTCCACACGCCGCGAATTCGAGCCACCGCTGCTTCTTGAACATCGGACGCTCTCCGAAACGTGGAAACGATCGAGTCGGCGTCAGTTCCCCGCCATCCATGTTACAACAGTTTCCGGTGGCACTGAAATCACGCCACAGTGACTCCGCCGAATGCTCTGAATCAGCTCGACGAAGAGCGGAAGACACTGGCTGACGTCCGGGCTCGCGACCCGCTGCCGGCTCCCGCACTGGCGGAACTCAGCCCAACGCTGCTGCTCATGCTGCCCGATGTGCTGTGTCTGCTGCTGCTCAAGTTCCTGCGCGGCCATGCGGCCGCCAGCCAGGGGCTGATCGAGTTCCTGGTCCGTGAGCTGTCCAGCAACACGTCGCTGCTTTTGCTGGCTCCACCACCAGCAGCCACACTGGGTCAACCGCACAACGTATCGACACCTATCCCACCTGCGCGAGGCCGGACTAAAGATCGACACCGCGCTGCTGGTGGTTCGAATGCGGGTTGCAGGCGACTCAAGGCGCTGGCCAAGGATCCGGAGATACCGGGCCAGCCATGGTCAACCCGCATCAATGCTGGTCGGACTGTAAAATCACCTCGCGAAGCTGGCAATCGGTTCCCTGGATCTTCACGTAGAGAATCGCCGGGCCGTTGCGCGGGCCTGCGAGGTACTTATCCAACACCACGGTCTGCCAACTTGGCCACGACTTGCCCGATCGTTCCGACGTATACTCCTTGTCGTCGGTCGAAACCAGAAGATTCCAGGGATTGGCGCCGTTCGCGCCGACGTTCATCCGCAGTTCGCCCGACTTTGCGTTGCCCAGGTCGAAACGATAGCCGAACTCGCCACCAAAGCGAATCGAATCGGCAGTGCCCGACCCCTCCGCCTTGTAAAGATACGGATGCTCCGGCCAGCTGTTTGCGGTGAACTCGGTCACCTTGCCGCGGGCCAGGCGGACCGACAGGTCGATCGGCGCCAAGGCCGTCGGGCCCATGTTTCCACGCACGCGCAGCACGGCCAACTCTCCGGCGATCGCATCCTGCGCTGCGAGCGTTGGCTGCCAGGCGATCGATTGCGTCTTGCCCGGGGCGGTGTCGAAGGCAAGCTCCCCCTTGGCCAGCATCTGATCTTTGTAGACCAACTCCATCCGGAGCGTCCCTTGGGCCTGCTGCGGACTGTCGTTGTGAATTTCCAGCGGCAGTTCGGAGGCACCGCCTAACGCGGCAAAAGGCCGAGCGGCAGTCGCCGGCGGGACGACCGACACCCAAACATCGCGCATCATGGGGGCACGCGGAGATTTCTCCACCGTCGGCGTCTGTGGAACTGCAATTACCGGTAGATCCGACATCGCCAATCCACGCACAAACACCGGGGCATGCGCCGCATCGATCGTCGCTTTGCCTTGCACCGGCTTCCGTTCGAACACTTGGTTGTCTGTGCCGCGAATCGAAAGCGAGTCTGCCGACGTGGCAATTTCCACCGGAATTTTGCCGGCAGCAGAAACGATCCAGAGGACAAGCACCGGCTGGCCTGCCTGTTCAAACACATGGGCGCGGACGCCTTCCGGGGCCTTCCATACGCCGCGGTACCGGGCATCCGCCATCTCCGTCGTGACTGCCTGATAGGCGTGACACACCGGCTTGGGTTTTCCATCCACGTCGAACAACCCAAAGCCCGGACCGCCCCAGTCCTTCACGGAGAACCAGAAGTATTTTTCCACCTTGAGTCGCTCGCGAACGGAAAGGGTCGTCACCATCGCTTGCGTCAACAGGTTGGCTTGTTCCACCGCATTGATGCCCTCGGTGAGACTCCAACCCTGTTCCGTGATCCAGATTTCCTTGTCGGCGTCGCCTTGGCGATCCATGAGGTCTCGACAGCCCCTGAGTTTTTCCCGCATCCAATCGTCGTTCAGTTCCTTGCCCCATTGATACGGATGAACGGCCATCACGTCGAAGTAGGGCCCGCAGCCGAACTCGTAGAGTCGCTGCAGATAGTCGAGATCCACGCCGGCACAGCCCATGGCGATGCGACACTCGGGATCGGCTTGTTTGGCGGCCACAGACGCCGCTTTGACCATATCGGCATAGTCGGCGACGCTTCCATTGAGGAAGCCGATGTTCGGCTCATTCCACACTTCCCAAACCTTGACGCGGCCTTTGTAGCGCGCAACGCATTGGTGAACAAAGCGGGCGAAGGTGGCGATGTCCTTGGGCGGATAGGCGTGTGCCGAGGGATCTTCTGGAGTGCGCGAGGCCCATTTCGGCGTATAGCCCAAGATCGGCAGCACGCTCACGCCGAGCGGATCGAGCATGTCTTTCAGCTCGCTGTCGGATCTTGACCAGTTCCAGGTATCCGGTCCCGGTTGAATCTCCGGCCAGTTGGCAAACGCCGTCGCGCCCGCCCCCACCCGACACCACTTGATCCCGACTTGATCCATGCCCGGCCAAGGACATACAACACCGAAGGGACTACTCGACACCCCTTCCGGCTCTCCGGCTACCGCCGCCGCAACCGCACCGAACAGCATGGCAATCAGCAGGGCGAGCGGCGAGACCAAAATGCACCAACGCAGCCCCATCCACTTCATGATGCGCATCATCGCAGCCTCGTCTTGTGTGAAAATGATCGCCAAACCTGCATCAACACCCCATCGCCCTTCGCCTTACGGAAGAATGCCAAGACAATGGCACTCGGCCTTGTCAGTATGACAGCGCTGGGTTGGCGGGAACGGAAGGGCTATTACCTTTCGGCGACGCTTCCGGTGGTCTTCGACCAAGGTCAGTTGTTTCCCGGGGTCGGGTTGGCGGATACCGGCGCGGATCTTGGATCTGTTCACGGAATTTCGCTGTCTGACAAACGGTCGGCCGATCCCGTGCGGAAACGGACTTCTCCGTACTCTAGCCTATCATGGTCTCTGCAGCATCGGCGCTGCTGAAAAAGTCGACATGCGAGACCTGGCCATTCGTGGTGGCCCGTATTCAACCGCCGAGCGGTGTGCGCTGCCGGACTACTGCCAGAGCGACGTTGACGGTCTGGCCCGACTGCTTCCGGTCATGCTGTCGCAGATCGACTTCCCCGTGCACTGCTCCGAGGCCACTGCATGGCCGCCGTAGCATCGATGGAGCGTAACGGGACTGCGGTGGATGACGATACCCTGAGTGCGTTACGCGCGAACTGGGTGAGTCTCATGGGGCGCTTGACGCGGGCATCGATCGCCTGGGAATAGTGATTGCGCCGGGTTTCGCGGTACCCGAGTCGGGCTCGTCTCTCACTGTGGCACGCCTTCGGAGTGCGTGACATTTGCTCAGCGTCACTGCAGTTTCATTTTCAGTCGAATGCCAGCGACGATCGCCCCTTCACCGCCGGAAACGCTTGAGGAACGCGTCCTGAGGCTTTTCGTCCCGACTGTCCCCGTTCGATCGGCCGCCCGTCGCAAGGTACCACCCCGTCGGGACGTTCTTGTTTGTTGACACGCAGACTGTTCGCGACTACACAATTGACAGCACGCTGTCAAATCGGGACGCGTTCGCGTTCCTCAGCGGCGGCGTGGTCCGTGCCTTCCGAGGGACTGGTCCACGATGTAGAGAGTTTGCACTCGTCGGTCCCAACTGGAAGGGAACGCTGACCGAATGCGTTAAGGCACTGCCTGCGTCGCGCCCCTGGGGCATCCTGGTCTTCGGTCGAACGCTGAAACAGGCCGCCTTCAACGGGCAATGGAAGCAATTGAAGCTGAAGACCGTTAACTACCTCAACCTGTTACCAGGAGACCGAGAGGATAGGAAAATGAGAACCACATTCAGTCCCCTGGCCGCCGCGTTTGTCGGGGTGTTAGCGTTCACAACAACCGCCTCCCAGGCGCAAACCCCGCCGAAGATGAAGATGACGACGGATATTCCGCCCGAAATCACCACGCCGGATTCCGTCGAGACCCGGCTGGGCACGCTCAAGTTCTTCGACGGTTTCCCGGACGATGCCACCGTCGAGAAGGTCTATGACAATCTTGACTTCTCACGTGGCGTGCAGGCATTCCTCGCCGCCATGCCAGGCGCGTCGGTCTATGCCGCTCGCGAGGGTTTGCGCAGCCAGGGCGCGGACAATCAGACCGTGCTCATCATGGAAACGCTGATGGACTCGAAGTCGCTGTTCCTCACGGCGAACTCCGAAACCGTCTATAACATCATGTGGCTGGACTTGAAGGACGGCCCACTGGTTATCGAGACGCCGCCGAATATCCTCGGCATCATTGACGACCATTGGTTCAACTACGTCGGCGACTTGGGCAACGCCGGACCGGACCGGGGCAAGGGCGGAAAATTCCTGCTGTTGCCGCCCGACTACAAAGGCGATGTGCCGAAGGGCTACTTTGTCTTCCGCTCGGCCACGTTCGGCAATATCTTCTTCTATCGCGGCTTCCTGGTGAACGGCGACCCCAAGCCGGCTGTGGACAGCACCAAGAAATTCTTCAAGGTCTATCCGCTGGCGAAGGCGAAGAATCCACCGCCGATGAAGTTCATCAACGTCTCCGGCAAGGCCTTCAACACGATTCACGCAAACGACTTCTCGTACTTCGAGGAGGTCGACCATATCGTGCAGGAAGAACCCAATGCGGCGCTCAATCCGGAGACACTCGGCGTGCTGGCCGCCATCGGCATCGAGAAAGGCAAACCCTTCGCACCGGATGCGCGGATGAAGAAGATTCTCACCGAGGCCGCGGCCGTGGGCAACGCCACCGCGCGGGCCGTTCTTTTCCGGAGCCGCCTCAAGGACGCGTCGCTCTTCCCGCACAGCGCGTGGTGCACGCCGTTCGTTGGCGGCAGCTACGAATTTCTCTCGCAGCCGGGCGTGCGCAACCTCGATGCCCGCACCTTCTTCTTCTACTATGCGACCGGCATCACGCCGGCGATGGCCGCGAAGATGGTGGGCGTGGGCTCGCAATACGCCGTCGCGTTCGTGGATGGCAAGGGATCGCCGGGTTGGATCGGGAGGGACTCCACCTTGCAGATCCATCGTCCAACCGTCCGTGGGTGCTGGCCGCGGGTCATTGCCGGACCGGCGGAGG
>CAIPEB010000226.1 GCA_903863885.1 uncultured Planctomycetaceae bacterium
CGAGAGCTTTGTCGCAAAACCAGCGACCAACGGGAGCGGGGACACCCTCCGGTGCGAAAGCACCGCTGTGGCTGGCGGTCCTACCGCCCGGTGTACTGGGGACGCCGGTGCGGCGGAACCCGCCGCATACGACTGTCGTTGATCCGCTGTTCTTCGCGGAGCATGGCGACTTCGGATTCAAGCTGATGGATTCTCGCGTCTTTCGAGTTGCCGTTCTGGATCAGCGCTTCGCGCCCGGCGAGCATCGCTATGCGAACGATGCCAACGACATTGAGCACCGCGGTGCGCACGAGCGAGTGCCAGTGTTTCGGGAGTTGCAGCGTTTCGGCGTCTTCTTCACAGCTTTCAGCGGGCATGGGGGCGATCCGAAATCACCCAACATAACAAGACGCGGCAGTCATGATTTGGCGCGATCGGCGTCGTCAGGCAGTTCCGGCACGCGGTCGAACGCATTGAATGTGGTTTGATGACTGAGCGGCCAAAAGGCTGTGCCAGCCCTTAACCGAGTTGGGATGAGAGGTTGTCGGTCTCTTCGACGTGGTTACGTCTCGAGCTGCGGCGGTGGAAATCTGCCGATTGCGGCTAACTCTTGGCGTATGGCCACCACTGCCGGCCGGTTCATGCCAAGGGCTCGTACCGTTGCTCGACCGACAGAGCTAATCGCACGTATCCGCCACGTTCGAGTAAAGCCAAAGTGCTCATTCCAGGAATCGTGTCGCGGGTGGAAAAGCCGCACGGAGCGGCCGGTTGCTGGATCTGGAACCCGGATGCGAGCCGCTTTGCGCAGGGAACACGTGACACAGGCCAACGCCAGATTGTCGAGGCTCGCATCGCCGCCTGCCGCGCGTGGCTTGATGTGGTCAATATGGAACGTTGCCTCCTGCCATTCTTGCGGCAACTGGCAGTATTCACACGCATTGCCAGCCCGATTGCGGACTTGGCGCGCCAGAGCGGCAGATAGATGGCTCGTCATTGACCTTCCCGGCGAGCGGCCCGTTGAGCCCGCAGCTTCATCAACGACAGCATGTCGACGAGTTCGGTGAGCGCTTTTGCCTCCCTCCGCTCGGCGCGTGAGAGCTTGCCTTCTTGGTCTTGACGGTCAAGCAGCTGCTGCAGGCGATCATCCAAAGCGGCAGGCAACCGGAATTGCAGCCAGTCCCCAGGAATATCCAACTCAACGAGAACTTGACTCATCGAGACCTCTCAAGAGCAGGAAGTGTGAAGCGACTTGTCCAATTCTACCGCCCATTCGACAATCAGATGCACGTCCGCTGGTATGTCAATGGACATGGGAACGCTCCACGGGTCATCGGCTAAATGTCGTCGTCCGTATTGTACCACGGTTGCCGCGGATCGGATTTCTGGTCGCGAGCGATGTTGCCAGCGGTATCGACGGCCCGCGAAAACTCTCGGCACCAATACGGGCACCAGGCGTTTTTCGTTTTTTTCTATCCCTCAATACCACAAATGTTTACGCCATCCAGCCCGCTGACTCTTAATCAGTAGGTCGTTGGTTCGACTCCAACAGGGGGCACTTCTTATCTCC
>CAIPEB010000227.1 GCA_903863885.1 uncultured Planctomycetaceae bacterium
CGATTCGGGTGTCTTCTTTGCGTCCCCCAGCGTGGCCAGTACACTGGGCGTCACGCGTCCCTGGCCGAATCGCGGAGTGCTTCGGCCATGCGGTCGCATTCGATTCCACAACTTCGCCGCCGAGATCAACTCATGCGTCTGGCTTTCAGCAGCAACGCGTATATGCACTTTTCCATCGAGGATACGATTCGCCGAATCGCCGAACTGGGCTATCAGGGAATCGAGATCCTGGCCGATGTGCCGCATGCATGGCCTGCGCTGCTGCTCCCTGAGCGCAAGCAGTCCATACGGGAACACCTCGAGCGACACGGGCTGCAAATCGCCAATGTGAATGCGTTCATGATGAATGCGGTCGGCGACCCGCGCCAGCCTTACTGGCATCCGGGATGGACCGACCCCGACCCGCACTACCGGGCTATCCGCCGCGAACACACCAAGCGGGCGCTGCAACTGGCCAGCCAGCTCGGCGCGCCCTGTATCACGACGGAACCGGGCGGCCATCTGGCCGACGGCCAGAGTTGGGAAGACGGGGCCAGAATCTTCTACGACGAGATCATGCCTTGCGTTGAAGTCGCTGAGAAACTCGGCGTCGCGCTGCTCATCGAACCCGAACCGCAATTGATGATCGAGACCTTCGAGCAATACCTGGAGTTCGCCGGACGCATCGACTCGCCGGCGATCGGCCTGAACTTCGACATCGGCCATGCGTATTGCGTGAACCAGGATCCGCAGGACTGGATCGAGAGGATGGCTCCGCACACCAGGCACTACCATATCGAAGACATCGCTCCGACCCGCGTCCACAAACACCTGATCCCGGGCCACGGCGCCGTGGACTTCGAAGCGACACTGGCCGCTATTCGCCGCACGGGGTACCAGGGCTGGATCACCGTGGAACTGTACCCGTACATGGACGCCCCCGACGCCGCCGCCGCCGAGGCCCGGACGTTCCTCGAGGGCGTTTTGCGCAAAACGGGCGAGTGAATGTCTTGAAGGAGGGACCCGCGCGTGCGGCGATACCTGCAGCTATTCCGAATTCCCAACGTGTTCACAGCGATCGCCGACGTGACGATGGGTATGATTTTCGTGCGGCACGGCATCGAACCCTGGGCCGCATGGCTGGCGATGATCGCGGCCTCCGCGTTGCTGTACACCTCGGGAATGGTGTTGAACGACGTCTATGACTTCGACACGGATATGCGGGAGCGTCCGCACAGGCCGCTGCCGTCCGGTCAAATCCAACTTGCGCGGGCACGCCGCCTGGGTTTCATCCTGCTGGCGGTCGGCATGGCCACGGGGTGGCTTGTCGGTTTCGCCGCCGCGCCGCCGACCTGGCTGGCATGGCGGAGCGGAATCATCGCGTGCAGCCTGGCGCTGTGCATCTGGCTCTACGACGCCGTACTCAAAGGCACCCTCGTCGGCCCGCTGGCGATGGGAGGCTGCCGCACGTTGAACGTGCTGCTGGGCATGAGCATTGGCGACCCGCTGCAGGCTCCTGCGACTCTGCTGTCTTTTCCGGCCGATCAGCTGCTCGTCGCGGGCGCAATCGGAGTATATGTCGTTGGGGTCACGTGGTTTTCCCGAAGCGAGGCCACGCTCAGCCGCCGCGCGACACTTGCTCTGGGCATGGCTCTGATGGTCGTGGGACTGGTAATGCTCGCCCTGTTTCCCCGTCTGGCAGCGCCGGGTGCAAGATACTCCATGGACCCCATGATGATCTGGCCATTCGCCGTGATGCTGCTGATGCTCTCGACGCTTCGCCGCTGTGCCATGGCCCTGCAAAATCCGCGTCCGCAGCGAGTACAAGCTGCCGTGCGGCAATGCCTCTTTTCGCTGATCTTCCTCGACGCGGGAGTCTGCCTGCTCATCGCGCCCTGGACCTACGCAGTGGGAGTGCTCGCGCTGCTCGTCCCGACCCTTCTGCTCTCGCGATGGATCTACTCGACCTAAGCCGCAGCACTTGAGCGACCGCCATGCAACTCGGCTACAACACGAATGGGTTTGCCCATCACGATGTTTTCGACGCCGTCGAGATTCTGGCGGATATCGGCTACCGCAGCATCGCGCTGACTCTCGATCACGGAGCACTGAACCCTTTCGATCCGCACTGCGAAGAACAGGTGCAGCGAATGGGAACCCTGCTGCGACAGCGAGGACTGCGGAGCGTTGTCGAAACGGGAGCGAGGTACCTGCTCGATCCGCGAGCAAAACACGAGCCAACACTGGTGACCCGCGACGACGCCGGACGCGAGCGGCGGATCGAGTTTCTTTGCCGGGCCGTGGATATCGCCAGCCGGCTTCAAAGCGATTGCGTTTCGATCTGGTCGGGCGTACTCCGCGACGAATGCGGGGATGCGGAAGCGTTCACCCGGCTGGCCGCTTCGCTGGAACCGGTGCTGCGCCACGCCGCCGAGCGGAACGTAAAGATCGGCTTCGAGCCGGAACCCGGCATGTTAGTCGCGACGATGGGCGACTTCGAGCGGCTGCTGTCCGTGATCGATGCCCCGAACCTCGGGCTCACCTTGGATGTGGGGCATCTGCACTGTCTGGGTGAAGGCCCGATTGCGGATGTGATCCGCCGCTGGCAGCGCAAACTGGTCAATGTGCACATCGAGGACATGGTTCGGGGAACGCACGACCACCGGATGTTTGGGGAAGGGGAGATGGACTTCGAGCCGATCCTGCTGAGTCTGGATAAGACAGGGTATTCGGGCGGAGTTCATGTGGAACTGAGCCGACATAGTCACGATGCGCCGGCGGCCGCGAGCAGGGCGTATCATTTTCTGCGGGGATATTTTGATGCGCCGCAGACTTAGCCGCGTTCGATCGGCCTTGCTGGCATCGACGCAATCTGAATTCTTGTGTGTGGCGCCGTGATTTTGTGGAGCCGGGCCCGAGCCTCTGCCGAACTACAGTGGAGTTTTATTGGCAGGCGAGCTGCTTGCAGCGTCCGGCGACTCAAAAAAAACACCGATATTCCTCGGGAAAAACCGCGATTCCGCGATTCGTCGCCGAGCAGTCGATAAAACGGGGCGGTCCGTCCGTTTCTGACCTTTACCAATTCGCCGCTTCTGGGCACAATACCGCCTCGCAAAAGTTCACGCGACCGCATTGTCGGCGCCGCGAGATGGACAGCGTCTCACAGGAGGAGGCGTTGCCATTCCATGGACGACCTGGTTGGCAGCAAGGAGTGCTGAACGTGAGAATTTCTCTTCTTTTTGCCACGATCGTGGCAGGTGTGATGGGAGTCGGCATCAGTTCATTCGCAGCGCAAGCCCCGGCACAGGCTCAGCCAGTAGCCGCGGCTCAGCCGAGCGCACCGCGGGCGGGCACGCCGCCGAACATCGCCGTGATTGACATCGGCTACATCTTCAAGAACCACGAACGGTTCAAGAACTCGCTGGAGACGATCAAGAAGGACTTCGAGGACTTCGAAAAGTACGTCCGCGACCAGCAGCAGCAGCTTGCGGCGAAGGCTGAGGAGCTGAAGTCGAAGCCGGCCGGTTCGCCCGAGTATCGGCAGCTGGAGGAACAGATCGCCGACATGACGACGAAGCTGCGTCTGGAAATGGGCCGCAAGCAGAAGGATCGCGTTGATCAGGAAGCGAAGGTCTACTTCAACGCGTACAAGGAAATCGAGTGGTACGTGCAGCGTTTCGCGGATCGCTACGGGATTGACCTGGTCGTTCGCTTCAACAGCGAAGACATGGACCCGAACAAGCCCGATTCGGTGCTGCAGGGAATCAACAAGTTCATCGTGTACAACCGCGGTCTGGACATCAGCAACCAGATTCTCGGCGAGTTGAAGTCGGCGACGCCTCCGCCGGCGGCCCGAACCGGCGCTGCTCCGGCTCCGCCGATTCCTCAGCGGCCGACCACGCGTTGAACTCGCTCGTCCGACAATGCCGTCGTGATCGTGCCCGGGACCGAAACCCGGGCACGAAAACGCGGATATCGTTGATCGGCTGGCGTTTTCTGGACCAACAACTCTTACGCGATAATGGCGCACTTCCTTGACTAGCACATCGCGTCCACAGCGTACAATTTGCCGACCTGTTGCGGTCGAAGGCTTCGGATACTGGAGCAGCGAAGACGTTCGCATTCAATTCCGCCCGGCACCGGCCAACAGCGGAATTGTCTTCGTGCGAACGGATCTGAGTCCGCACGTGCGCATACGGGCCGAATTATCCCAGCGCATTGATGTTCAACGGCGAACTGTGCTTTCGGCACAGGGCGCATCAGTGGAAATGGTCGAGCACATCCTCGCGGCCTGCGCCGGCATGGGCGTCGACAACTGCGAGATCTGGGCGGACGGCGCCGAAATGCCGGGCTGCGACGGATCTTCGCTGGCATTTGTCGAAGCATTGCTGCAGGCGGGCCTGCAGGATCAGGAGGCACCTCGCCCCCAGTTCGTAGTCGAGAATGTGGTGCGAGTGGGCGACGACCGTGCCTGGATCGAAGCGAGGCCGCCAGACCACTTCGGCCTGTCGCTCCTGTACGGCCTGGATTACGGGCCCGACGGAGCCATTGGTTCCCAGACCATCGAACTGGCCGTCAACAGCGATTCGTTCCGTTGCCGACTGGCACCGGCACGCACCTTCCTGCTGCAGGAAGAAGCCGACTGGCTGCGCAGCCGCGGCCTCGGAAAACGCGTTTCGTACCAGGACGTGCTGGTATTTGACCGGCAGGGACCGATCAAGAACTCGCTGCGTTTCCCCGACGAGTGTGTGCGGCACAAGGCGCTTGATTTCATCGGCGACCTGGCACTGGCCGGTTGCGATTTCGTCGGACGGTTCGTGGCCTACCGCAGCGGACATCGGCTGAACGCGGAGCTGGTGAGAGTACTGCTCTCCGAACAGCAGTCCGTTCAACCCCTTCGCAAGTCGGCGTGACCTGAGCCGCAGACCGACTCGGCACCGGCCGGCGCGGCCCGGCGTCAACGCCGAACGGCTCGGCGAAAACACATCGAGCTTGATCCCCGACTGGAAGGCGGGCATGACAACACATATTGCGCAGACAGCGCACGTAGATCCGCGGGCCGAACTCGACAACGACGTCGAAGTCGGCCCGTTCTGCGTAGTCGGCCCGCATGTGACGATCGGCCAGGGCACGCGACTGCTGAACAACGTCACCCTCATGGGACGTTGCACGCTGGGCAGCCGCAACCAGGTCTTTCCCGGCGCGGTCATCGGCGGTCCTCCCCAGGACATTTCCTATCGGGGCGAGGACACCGAGGTGGTGATCGGCGACGACAACATCATCCGCGAGTGCGTGACGATCAACCTGGCCACGACCAAGGAAGACGGCATCACTTCAGTGGGCGACCGCTGTTACCTGATGGCATGCAGCCACGTCGCGCACGACTGCCGACTCGGAGACCGGGTCATCATCGCCAACGGCACGCTGCTCGGCGGGCACGTACACATTCAGAGCGACGCCACGCTCTCGGGCGGAATCGGCGTCCATCACTATGCAACGATCGGCAGTTTCAGTTTCATCAGCGGACTGAGCCGAGTGCTGCACGACGTGCCGCCTTTCATGCTCGTGGAGGGCTCGCCGGCGCGGCCGCGCTGCGTCAATCTCGTCGCGCTCAAACGGAATCAGTTCCCCGAAGATACGATCGAAGCGTTGTCCGAGGCCCACCGTCTGCTGTATCGCGCGAAGGTGGGGTTGGATCAAGCGCGGGACATTCTCCGCAGCAACGGGAGACTGGTTCCCGCAGTGAACCATTTGCTGAACTTCGTCAATGACCAGCACGGCGGACGGCACGGCCGCGGCCGTGAAAGCAGGAGAGCCGCGTGAAACCGCTTCGCATCGCCGTAATCGGCGCAGGGCATCTGGGTCGGATTCACACGAAACTGGTGAAGTCCATCGCCGGTGTGGAACTGATCGGAGTGGTTGATCCGCTGGCCGAAGCTCGCCAGCGGGTTGAAGCGGAGTTCGGCGTCGCGGTTTTCGAAAACTACCATGCTCTGCTCGACCGCATCGATGCGGCGATCATCGCCACGACCACGCCGCAGCACCATCCGGTCGGGCGTGAAATGCTGCGAAGGGGCATCCATGTGCTCGTGGAAAAGCCCGTCACCAGCACGGTGGCCGAGGCGGACGAACTGATATCCCTGGCCCGGGCACTCGACCTCGTCCTGCAGGTCGGCCACGTCGAGCGGTTCAACCCCGCGTGGTCCGCCGTGAGCGGATTCACCCGGCGGCCGCGCCACATCGCCGCCGTGCGCAGCAGTGCGTACACCTGCCGTTCAACCGATGTCAGCGTCGTGCTCGACCTGATGATCCACGACCTCGATCTGGCGATGTCTCTCGTCCCCAGTCCCGTCGTGGAAGTGGACGCAGTCGGATTCACCGTGTTCGGTCCGCACTGCGACGCGGCGCACGCGCATCTGCGGTTCGCCAACGACTGCATCGCGACTCTCGATGCGTCCCGCACGAGTTTCCAGCCGCAGCGCACCATGCAGGTCGTCAGCGACCGTGCGCACGTGGCCATCGACTTCACAACCTCCGTGGCCAAGGTCGCTCAGCCGAGCGATGAAGTGCGGCAAGGCCGGCTGGACGTGCGGCAGATGTCGGCAGCCGAGCAGGACCACCTGCGAAAGAACCTCTTTCAGAACTACCTGCCGCTGCAGGAGATCCAGATCGAGAAACGCAATGCGATTCTCGACGAACAGCAGGAATTCGTGAACTGCATTCTCACTGGCACTTCGCCGCGGGTCACAGGCGAACAGGCTCGCGACTGCCTGGCCGTCGCCGAGAGAATCCAGCAGAGTATCGCCGCGAAGCGTTCGAATATCGTCCGGCCGGCGACTCCGGACTGGACTCGCGAAAAACGGCGAGCCGGTTAAGCGGCACTGTGTTGCGACTGATAAAGTCGGCCGGTCGGGAGACCGCCCGCAGCGCATTTTCTATGGCCGCTCCGTGGCAGCCCGAATGATGAGTGCCTGCGCGTGTGTCGTGGCGAGTCTCTGCAGCTTTCGGCCGCATTCCTGCGCAGGGATTGCGGAAATGTCCGAGTGACGTCCCAATGCCCCGCCGCTCGGCAATTCAGCCCGTCACATTGCGGTAGGGGTTGAATCGCATGTAGTTCAGATGGCGGTAGAGATCCGACGCCTCGATCAGGTTCGCGTGCTTGCCGGAAGCGGTCAGCTGCGCCTCGTGGAACAGGCAGATGCAATCCGCGGATCGCAGCGTCGAAATCCGCGAGGCCAGGATAACCAGCGTTCGCCCCTGAGCCGCGTTCTTCAGAGCCGCGTCGAGTTCGCGATTGGTTGCCTCATCAAAGGGGCCGCACGGTTCCTGGACGACCAGCAGCGAGGGGCCTCGCAGCAGTGCACGCGCCAGTCCCAGACGAAACGACTGGTCGGGGCGTAACCCGTCCGTTCCGACGTTCGTGTTCACCCCTTCCGGCAACGCCTGGACAAAGCCCTGCGCTTCGGCCACCCGCAAGACATCGGCGATCTGCAGCGCCGTATATCCGGATCGGCCGCATGCCACGTTATCGCTCACATTGCCGGGGAAAAGCGGGCCGTCAGCGGTGACCAGCATCGCCTGCCCGCGGACCGTCTCGAGCGTCGCCTTTCCGATGTCGCAGTCGTCGTAGAGAATTCGGCCCGCGGCCGGATCGTAAAACCGAACGAACAGACCGGCAATCGCCAGCGGCGTCTGCGCGTCGGATGCGACGATCGCGGTCAACTGCCCGGCCGGGATCGTGAACGAGATATTGTCCAGCAGCCGGTGCCCTTCGCGATTGGCAATCGTGACCTTGTCGAACTTGATATCGCGGGCGAGTCGATCCAGCGGCTTCGCGTCGGGAACCTGGATGACCGAAGGCTGTCGATCAAGATAGGCGAGGATGTCGGCAGCCGCTTCCTCGGCCGATGCCGTCTCGCGGTTCAACCGGAACAGCTTCCGCGCCGGGAAGTAGGCTGCGAGCAAGGCCGTGCCCCAAAGGACCGTGGCAACCACCGATGTTCCGGGAGCAATCCCGACGATCAGCAGCACGAAGGACACGGCGATGATCATCACAAAGACCATCATCGACACGAACCGCTCTTCGCTGGTCAACTGACGGTGCTGCGCCGCCGCATGCCGCTGCAGCAGTTCGTCGAAACGCCCGCTGGGCGGCCAGTCCAGCGAATATCCGATCGCCAGCGGAGCAAGTCGCAGAGACGCGAGCAACTCGGCACCAAGCTCCGCGGCGGTCTGATGCCAGGCTGCGGCAACATCCTGGCTCCGTCGGCGCCACGAGCGGGCAAACGGCAGGATGTACAGCGTCAGCAGGATCACGACCAGCGTCAGCCAGAAATTGACCAGCAGTGCGAGCCCGACAAGCAGCGCCAGTTCCACGACGCTGCGCGGGATGGCCTGCCACCAAAGCGCAAGACCGCGCCGCACCACGTCGCAACGCTCGGTGAACAACTCTTCGGGCCGGGAACGCGATGACCCCAGAAGATCATGGGGGCCCAGAACAAAAGTCTGGTCGTGAATCGAGCGCCGCAGCGCCAACGCGACCCGCAGGGAATAACGGTTCACAAGGGCGTGCAGAATGACCAGCGAACCGAATTCCAACAGGGCAAGGCACCAGCCGACTATGATCAAAGCGATCAGATGCCACGGCCCCGCCCCCGTCAACAAACCGCCGAGCACGCTGCCGAACAGCGGCCCCAGCACGACGTCCTTTGCGGAAGAGGCGCTTTCGGGACTGACGAGATTTCTCAGCACCAACCCCAGATCGAAAACCAGCAGCGGAACCAGGAACGCCGATACGCAGCCGAGAACGATCAGGGACCATAAGAGTCCCGTACCCCGCGCCAGTCGTTCAGCCCGCTTCAGGGATTTGCCGTGCATACTCAGGGCACCTCATCAAAGGTTATCCCTCCGTGCAAGCGCTCCCTCACCGTTCCTGAAACGGCCGGCGCCACCGACCGTCTTGTCATCGTCCCTGAGCCGACACGGCCTCACCCGCTGTCAAGCCAGGTCCCGGTCTTCGAAGAGCAACAGCGCCAACAGCAGCGCGATGACGCCGTAGATCAGCGAATAAAGCAACGCCCAAGCCAGGTAATTCGACGGTACGGCCACTCCGGCTGCAACCGCCGCCTGAATGTTGTAATGCTCAAGGTTGGGCAAGATCGTTGCCATCAACTCCGCGATAAACCTCACGGCCTCGAACATGCCGGCCGATGACTGCACTACCAGAGGCGTCAGATGGCCGAGCACGTAAATCGAGAAGCAGATGATAAAGTTCGCCAGCATCGGCAGCCGCGTTGAAATCGCCACACTGATTGCGGCGAGCACGGACGTCTCCAGAAACGCCAGGACGAGCCCCGGCACGATGCCCATCATTTCCAGGTGGCAAACCTGCCACGTCGGATCCTGCTCCGATCCCTCACGCGCGTCGTAGATCGGCTTGTACGCGACGCAAATCAGCAGGCACAACCCGAGCAGCGCAAACAGGACCACGACGGTCCAGAAAATACCCGTGTATTTTCCCAGGATAAACGATCGCCGGCCGATCGGCTTGGACAGCACTGTCAACGCCGTGCGGCCTTCAATCTCGTCGGCGACCGAGGTGCTCGACGCCCAGACGGCCTGAATGATGCCCAACACCATGATCAGCGTCATGCCCGAATCTTTAAGCACCTTGATGTCTTCGCCGAACGTGTTGTAGGGAATGAAAACGAACAACACGAGCGCGACCAGACCGAGCAGCAGCACGATCATGAACAGCGGCTGATTGACCTCCGACTTGAACGTCGAAAGGGCCACGGCAGAGACCTTGGGCATCACGGACCGCTGGAACAGATACGCCAGGAAAACCCCCGCAACGACCATTGCGGTCAGCACGATTGTCAACGCTTCCGGATGCGGCGGCGCCGTCTTCAGGTTCACTTCCAGCACGGAATCATTCGAGGAATAATTCCGCACAAACATCTGATCGACACGGTCCTCGGGAAATGGGATCTGCTTGGTCCCGTGACTCCATTTGAATTCCTCACCGGCCGAGATCTCAATTCCCCGGCGAGTTTCGATGTCCTTCTGAGCCTCGATATCGACCGAGAGGTTCTGGTCGCTGCGCATCGAAAGCCCGTGCAACTCGTCCGTCCGGAAGGAAATCGCCACCGGGATCTGCGGCGGACTCTTGCCGGGATCATCCAGCACGGCCCTCGGCGTCGCCGGGATCTTGAACTCCAGATGACGCTCGCCCACGTACGGCAATCGAGTCAGCGATACCATGACCCCGCGGGGATCCATGGCCACCAGCAATCCGACGATGCCGAACACTCCCAGTCCGATCGCAATCGAAAGAATCCAACCCAGCGGCCCCTCTCGCATCGCGTCCGGCGCTTCGTCCACCGTCTTCGGCGAAAAGTACGATACCACGCCAAACCCGATCACCAGGGAAAGCGGCAATAACAGACAGACTCCCAGCAGAAGGCTGTCCGATGCTTGCCTGTACGCCGGCCATAACACGAAGTAAGCGAAAGCCGCAAATGCCCCGAAACTAAGCACCAGCGATGATCGAATTCGAACGGTCGGGGAACTCGCGAGCGACGCGAGCACCGGTATCCGCGACAATACCCACGCCACCAACCAAAGCACGAACAGGATTGCCAAGCCGGCCAGGGTCCCCACCCCGAGAATCCACAACGGTGTCAGCCAATTGCTAACCCAATTCGGTACGATCGCGGCAAGTGGAAGTGATGTCATCGAAACGTAATACCCGCTGGTGAAGAAGTCTTGTGACCCGTCTGAAAACAGGACCTTTGCCAAGAAGGTGCTTCAAGATCCACTCTCGCTTCGGGGAGAGACGGCCCAGTTGGGCCGGAGAGGGAAAACGGCCCCTCCCCGGACGCTGTCGCGTCCGACCCTACCGCATTGCGGGAGGGTGAACTGGATTTCTCAAACACGTTCTTAGTACAGATACCTGCTCAAAATCAGGCAATGTTAAAAGGTCCCGCTGCTTTACGAAATTGAATGCAAGTTGGTTCGCCGAGCCAGTCTCAGATTTTCACGCCCAATCGTCGACGTCCGAACCGGCCGATCTGCGGCGCCGTCCGGCAGGGCAACTTCAGTGGCTGATGTCAAAACGCGTAAACTCTCCGGTCGCGGCACCCGACGTCGCCAGTGTCTTGCCAATATATTGCCCCATGCGGTCGGCGATCTCTTCGAGGACAGCGTCAATCTCTGACGCTTCCCCCTCAACCACCAGTTCGACCCGCCCATCATCCAGGTTCCGCACAAAGCCCGTCACATCAAACCCGCGAGCAATGCGATGGGCCGTGTAGCGAAATCCGATTCCCTGCACATGACCGGAATAAAGTACCCGTCGCCGTTCCACGCAGTGATGCCCTCTCCGGCTGAACACCCCCCCCTACAGAAGACATAAGTCGGCACAACAGAGGGGAAAAGCGACTCGAATGTTGCTCATTTCTGGGCGAATGCTAAGACATTTCCCAATATAGTTGCCGCTGGCGCGCCCTGCCACTAGTGTGCCTTTCCGCCAAGGTTTGTTATCAATGGCCGGACCAAGTGAATCCAGCATTGCCCGGTATGATCAGGCTCAGGTTGCGGGCGGTCTCCGGACCGTCCCGTCCCGCTTCATCAAAACTCCCGCCGGTGGTGCCGTCAGGAGACCGCACCAAAACCAAGGACGTGCGACCGGTCCACTTCACGAAGACCGCCCACTCGAACGCTACTTTTTCGGCTTCTGCAGATAGAAGTGAATTGCGTTGTTGAGTTCCCGCCGCGTCGTCCTCGAGTACACCAGGTCCATCCACAGGATCCGACCGTCCGCTGCGAGCAGATAGGTGCGCGGCAAAATACCGGTCGCCACCTCGGCAAAGGCCGTCTTGTTCTTATCCACAAGGCACGGGAAGGTCGCTTTCGCCGCCTGATAGACCTGACGCACCTTGTCCGGTTCGTCTCCCACATTGACCGCCACAACGTTGACGCCGTGTCCGCGAAAACGCCCCAGGGCCTCCGATTCCAGTTTTTGAAACTGTTCGCGTCCCAGTGCTTCCTTCATGGACCAGAACACCACGACGGTCAGTTTGCTGCCGCGAAGCCCGCCCAGCGACAAATCCTTGGCGTCGAGATCCGCCAGTTTCAGGTCCGGCATTGTGTCGCCCACGAGCTTCTTGCATGTCTGAGCGTGTTCGGTCGAGAACACGACGCTCGGTTGATGGAGTTCAGCCGGCACAACAAGTTCCGCCGGAGCCGAAACCACTTCGCCTGGTTTGGCAGGCTCCTTGCCGCCAGGATGTTCGACATCGGCAGAAGGCTTGGGAGTCACCTTCGTTTCAGCCGGTTTCGTTTTCTCCTTCTGGGGTTCCGGCTTCGACTTGCCAGCTGCTTCGGTCGGCGACGGCTTGTCCTTCGGGGCCGAATCCACCGGTGCCTTTGCCTCCGGCTCGATCGACTTTGGCTCGGCGGCTTCGCGGTCCTCTAACGGTTTTGCCGTCGATGAACCGCTGTTGATCGGTCGCGGCGGCGGAGTGGGCTGGCAACCGACGGCGTGGAGCGCTAATAAAGCGGCCGCCCCCAAGAGAGCCGGAACCCACTGAGCAAGTCTGCAGGATGACTTCATGCCGGATCCTCTTGCATCTCAGGCGGTAGGACCGCCATCCAAAACGGCGCTGCCGCAACGTTCAAATAACCCGCTCCCGCTGGTCGCAAAGCTCTTCGCGAAAAGTCGCGCATCCGGCGGCTCGTGCCACAGTAGCCCGCTGGAGTTTCCGCCTTCAATGTAGCGGACTGCTGGCGCGCATGGCAAATGGAAGCCGAAACCGGTATCCATAAGACATTGCCTTAAAACGCTTTGCGCGCAAAAACGACACGCCGGAACCGGCTTCGGCACGGCATTCAACAGAGGTGACGGCGACGCCGTCCGGACTGCATTGCAGGATCTCAGCTCTTACTGCGAGATGCGGAGGCTCAACTCCCGCAACTGCTTGGCATCCACCGGGCCCGGAGCCTCGGTCATCATGTCGGCTGCCTTTTGAGTCTTGGGGAAGGCAATGCAGTCCCGAATGTTGTCCAGACCGCCGAAGAGCATCACCACCCGGTCGATTCCCAGTGCGATGCCGCCGTGAGGAGGCGCGCCGTATTGCAGGGCATCGAGCAGAAAACCGAATCGCTCCTTGGCTTGGACTTCATCGATTCCCAGCAGGTTAAACACACGCTGCTGGTTCACCGAGTCGTGGATACGAATCGTGCCTCCGCCCGCCTCATATCCGTTGATGACCAGATCGTACGCCTTGGCGCGGCAGCTGCCCGGTTCTGTCTCCAGCTTCGGGAAATCCGCGTCGCGCGGCGAGGTGAACGGGTGATGCATCGCGTTCCAGCGATTCTCTTCCTGGTCGAACTCGAACATCGGGAACTCGACGACCCACGAGAAATGCATCTGTTTGGGATCGTAAAGGCGCAGTTCCGCGCCCAGCCGCTTGCGGAGTCCATGCAACGATTTGCAGGTTATCTCCCAGCGGTCCGAGACGAACAGCATCAGGTCGCCGGGTTCGGCCGACATGCGGCGTCCCAGCGTTTCGAGCCAGGATTCCGAAAAGTTCTTGGCGATCGGTGACCAGAGCTTCCCATCCGCCTCGACGCGGAACCATGCCAGCCCCTTGGCCCCGAAGTCGTGCTTGACGTACTCGGTCAACTCGTCGATCACGCGGCGCGAGTACTTGTCGGCCGCGCCCTTGGCGTTGATGCCGCGCAACTTGCCGCCCGCTTCCACGGATTCGCGGAACGCGCGGAAATCGCACTGCGTCGCCAGATCCGAGCAATCGACGATCTCCATGCCGAAACGCAGGTCGGGCGCGTCGTGGCCGAACCTCGTCATGGCCTCGTCGTACGAAATCCGCGGCAGCGGCAGTTTCAGTTCAATGTCGAGGAACTGCTTGGCCAGTCTGGCCATCAATCCGTCGATCATGCCCATGATGTCGTCCGCATCGATGAACGACATTTCCAGGTCGAGTTGCGTGAACTCGGGCTGCCGGTCGGCACGCAGGTCTTCGTCGCGGAAGCAGCGAGCCACCTGGACATACCGATCGTACCCGGCCACCATCATGATCTGCTTGTAAAGCTGGGGCGATTGGGGCAGGGCATAGAACGAACCGCGGTGGACGCGACTGGGAACCAGATAGTCCCGCGCGCCCTCGGGCGTGCTCCGGCCGAGAATCGGCGTCTCGACGTCGATGAAGTTGTGTTCCTCGAAGTAGTCCCTCATCGCCTTGATGATGCGACTTCGGAGCACCAGCGTCCGTTGCATGGGCTCGCGCCGCAGGTCCAGATAACGATGTTTCAGCCGCAGATCCTCGGCGGGAAGATCCTGCTGGCCGGGTGTGAACGGAGGCGTCTTGGACCGGTTCAGCAGCTGCAGTTGCGTGCATCGCAGTTCAATCGCGCCGGTCGCGAGTTTCGGGTTGGCCGTGCCTTCGGGCCTTGCGGCCACATGCCCTGTGACCTTCACCACGTCTTCAGAACGAAGCCGCCGGGCCAAATCAAGCTGTTCGTCCCCCGCAGCCGGCGCGACCATGACCTGAGTAATGCCGTAGCGGTCGCGCAGGTCGATGAACAGGCCGCGCCCGTGATCTCGATTGCTATCCACCCAGCCGCACAACGTCACTTCCTGGCCGATGTGTTCCGTCCGCAATTCACCGCAAGTGTGGGTCCGTAACAAGCGTATGTCCTCCGCGGTCTCTGGGCGCGATTCGCAACTCGAACGGCGTATTCTAGACAGACCGATGCGGCGCGCGAAGTGAGAACGGCTCGGCGAAAACCGGTAATCTCGGACGAATGAGCAATCGGGCGATTCAATTTCGGGCTTCGTCGGCCGGGCCGGTTGCCGGCGATTCGGCGCAGGCCGCCATGACCCTGTCCGCGACTTCGCCCGCATTGCGGAAGCTGGCCGGATCCAGCCGCCGACACTCGCTCAGACTGCGAAACCACGTGTCCTGCCGGCGGGCGAACTGCCGCGTACGGATCTTGACCCTTTCCACGGTCTCCGGCAGACCGATATCCCCCTGCAGATGCTCGAGAATCTCGCGGTACCCGACGGCCTGGGCGGCCGTCCTGCCGAGTTGGCCGCAGGACTCCAGCAGCCCGCGGACTTCCTCGACCCACCCTTCGGCGAACATCTGCTCAACGCGATTCTCGATGCATGCATGCAGCAGTTCCCGCTGCCACGACAGCGTCACCACCCTCAGCCCCCGATCGGGAGGCGGTTCATCGAAATGGGTCTGCTCGTGGCTGAGCGGCCGCCCGGTAAGTTTGAACACCTCGAGAGCGCGTATGATCCGGCG
>CAIPEB010000228.1 GCA_903863885.1 uncultured Planctomycetaceae bacterium
CCTGACGCCTTGGCGGCCAGCACGGACTCGATCTTCACGCGTACGGTCTGGGCATGCTTGTCGGAGACATTGCCGAGCCGGACCTTGGGGCGGCCGGGCAACTCGTTGATCTGAATGAGTTTCCGGCCGTTCGGCTCCGGGCAAACGCTGGCCATGACTATCTGCCTTTCCTGCTGGTGATGGACAAGCCGAGGAACAAACCAACCGCGTCCATGGCCTTCGCGCTGAGTCCGCGATGGCCGAGGACGAACTTTGACAGCGCCGCCTGCGAGACTCCCGTTCTCTTGCTGATCTCGTAGCGGCTCACTCCCGACTTCACAATTGCGGTTCGCAACTGGTCGCTCAACGGCTTCATGCTATCCCCATTGACAAGTATACGCTCAAGTCGGGCCTTGATACATGCCCAGTCGCTTGCTCTCTTCGGCCCATGCTCGTCGGTCTGCGGCCAGCCGGGCAAGCGCTGCCTGCTGTCGCGCTCGCCCGGCCTTCACCCACAGGGCATGGACGAGGGCTTCTTTGTTGGCTCGTAGCAGGGCCGCGAGGCGTTGGGGCGGGGCTGGCTTGAGGTAGACCTCGCCCTTGTCTTCTTTGGCGGCGATGCCCAGTGAATCGAGTTCGGCCAGCAACGCCATCACAGTTTCGTCCACTCAATATCCCCTGTCAGCACGTCAGCAGTGTCAGCACCGTCAGCACCGAGCGGTGTCGGGGCTGGGGGTGGGGGCGGTGCCGGGGGCGTCAGGGCAGATTCAGGGCTGCCTGAGACAACGCATGCGTAAGCCCCGTCCGGCGTAAGCCGGGCATGGCCGGTCGCCACGAGGCCGTCCAAGTCCGCCTTCGTCTCCGTGGCGGACTTTTTCTTGTATGGGCGACAGCCCGCTTGAACCTGTCGCACGCGTATAGGACCCTTTCGGGCCATCAGTTCCAGTAATTGGCCGCGGTCTGGGGTGAGGGCCGAATCCCTCTGGCGTGGCCGCAGGATGACGTAGGCCCGGCGGGTCTCATTCTTGGCCCACTCGGCTATGTCGATCGCCCGTGCCATTACGTCGCCGGTGACGTCGCCGCTGTGGCCTTCGGCAACGTGGAGGATGAGCGCTAGCCGGGCGGGCAGTTCCTCCAGTTTGCTGAACGCGGCCTTGAGATCGTCTGAATCCAGTTGCTTGCTTTCCTCGTTGTGGCTGCAGTAGAAGGCCACCCATAGGCTCTTGGCCTCTGGGGAGAGGTGAGCCACCCTAGGTGCATTGTCCTCGAACAGGCGGTCCAAGAGCGAGTAATACCGCTGTCTGGACTCTTCCGAGAGGGTTGAGTCCGTCCATCGGCGTTCCTTTTCCGGCGGCATGCAAAAGACCAGCCGGGCCATCAACCCACTCTCTCGCACGGACCTCGTCAGCAGCGTTCGCAAGGTTTCGACGGTGATGCAGCCGGTTACCGCCAGCAGGCCGCTCGCGCAGCCGTGTTGCTGGCCACTCTTTTTGCGAACGATGTAACTGGCACGACCAGTATGCCGCTTGCAGTACCAGCCCTCGTCGCTCGCACTGTGGCCGTTCTTGTATAGGCCAAAAGTCCCGAGCCACCCGGAGAGTTCGTCGCATCCATAGAGGATTCCCCGGCGGTTGCTCTTGAAAGCCTCGTCCAAGCCTTCGGTCGTGGCGTTGTCCGTCCAGATGGTCTTGGGCCGATCTGATTTACCTTTGACGGCCCCTCGGCAATATTCGTCGACAAGTTCCTCCTGACGTTTGCGAAAGTAATCGAGTGGAACATCAAGGGCCGGTGACTTCTGGCTGCCAGACGGCCGCGCCACGACCGTCCAGACCGCAGGCAGCGTGATCCAGCCTCCCTTGATGACCAGTCGCCAGTTGGCGAGCGCAACGCCCAAAGCGGTGAGGCAAGGAAGGGCGATGACCGCTTCGTCACAGACGATTGACTCGGCGGCTTCTGTGACGACCGCTCGGATCGGCTCGGGCAGCGCAGCGGTTGGGAATTGCCTGTAGGCCGTCAGGCTTGGGGCTGGCGGCAGTGGGTCCCCGGGCTGAACGGGTGAGGTCGTGATCGCAAATAGCGTGTCCTTCAAGGCCACGCGGTCGGCGTCGCTCTGGCAGCGTTCCAGAAGATCGGCAACGTCACCGCCGTTTTCTGGCCGTCCATCGAGGTGTGCGACCTGAACCTCTGAACCAAGGCCCAGCAGGATGCCACGGACGGTTTCCGAATAGGTGTCTCCAGCGTCGTCCTTATCGGGCAGAATGACGACTCGGCGGCCCGCCAGTGGCGTCCAGTCGGCTTGTCGGGCTGCACCTGCGCCACCGGCACTTGTCGTCGCCAGCAAGCCGAGCGACGTCAGGGCATCGACGCTTTTCTCACCCTCGGCCACGTAGACGGCTGACTCTGGGTTTGCCAGCAGCGCGGGCAGATTGAACAGCGGCCGAGGCGCAGGCATGGCGGATTGCCTCCAGCCATCCGAAAACTTGCTGACGGGGCGGATTTCCTTCCCGCCCGGCCCGGGCCCGGTGTATAATGTCCGCCCGCACCGA
>CAIPEB010000229.1 GCA_903863885.1 uncultured Planctomycetaceae bacterium
AGCGGGTCGGCAATGCTTCCGTTGTTCACAGGCTTGGCCTGCCGTCTCGACACATGGAGCCGTGGCGATGGCGGGCGTCAGGCTTTCCACGGAAGGGCCCGTGTGGGGGCTGGGCGGGGCGACCCGCACGGCTACCCGATTATCCAGCATTTTCGGCGACGACTTCGCAATACCGCAGTGCTTTCTTGAGTCTCGACAGGCCCTGTGCGGAGATTTGTGTTCCTCGAACATCCAGATGGTTGAGACTCTGAAATCGAGTTAACTGATCTACGGCTGCATCAGTGATGGGCATCCCACGAAGCGATAGCCGCCGCAAATGGTTGAGGGACACAAGGACCTTCATGTCGTTGTCAGTTACCGGCGGGATGGTCTCCTTCTCCCTTGGCCAAGATGTGATCGACAAATCAACTTCGGTGATTGGATTGGCAATCATTCTGCTAAATGACGATGGCAACGAGCCAGTGTCACGAAGTAGCGCCGCGGACTGAAGCGTGTACGTTCCGCCAAGTTTGGAGACCTCGATTTGGGCAAGGTGATCTCGCTGGTATGACTGCGACTTGAAGACAACGAGTGCAGCAGCCAAGAGCGCGCAGCAGGAAACAAGTAACGCGATGATGGTCGTTCTTCGGTTTTCCATGGCTGGTCTCCGTGCGAAATGAGATGGGGTAGTCTTGCTGGCTAACGACTGCCGTAACCGGGCACGCGCCGGCACGGCCACCATTTCAAAAACACCGGATCGCGTGCTCCGGTTCACGGCTTTGTTATTCCCGGCTTGCGGTCCGACTCAATCACGCTGACTAATTCCTCGACAAACGGGAAAATTTGGTCCAGATCGACATGCCCTCGCGACTTGAATCGAATAATGCCTTCATGATCAATCACAAACAGAGTTGGAAATCCCCAGATGTTCCACTGTGTTGCGATTGCTCCTTCTCTGCCATCGTGCCAGCTCTGAAAGTTAACTTTTGCTGACGACTCGGCCTTTTTCAGCAATTCGATATCATCGTCACCGTTGACACCCAGCCAAATGAAAGGACGATTCTTCATTGAGGTCACAAATGCCGTTTCTCGCGGCAGCGACTCCATACAAATTCCGCACCAGTGTGCCCAGAAGCATACGACCACAACTTTTCCTTGCTGGTCCCGCAATTTCAATTCTCGCCCTGCGGAGTCTTTTCCAACGACTGCGGGAGCCTTGCAACCGACCTCGAGATTCTTGAGTGTGAACAAGCTCTGCTCTGCTCGTTCGGCGATTGAATAGTCAAAATACTGCTCGCCTCGGTACTCGGTGATCACCTTCTCGAGGAGGTTGGCAATTTCATCTGTTCCGTTCTCACTAAGAAGGTGGCTGACGACGTCCATCCCTAACGAGTCAATATAGTGCTGTCGCGAATCTGCGCTATCTAGGCACCAGTCTCGGCGCTGCAGGTGCAACAGTGCTAATTGGTAAGTTGCATGAGCGCGGGTCTTATTACTGGATGCGGCCATGCCAGCCTTGAGACATGCATCTGCGGCAGTGTCATGGGCGTAGTGATGAACAAGCGCCAGAAAAAAACTGTCCATTCCCATCTTGTTAAGGTGCTGTTTAACCACGTGGTCAATTGCGGAGTATCTTAGCTTCGAAATGGTAAACTCATTGATGATATAGCGGCACGCATCGAGAGAAGCTTCATCGTCTGCCGCGATGGCAAAGTCGAATAGCTTCTGAGGAAAGTCTTGTTTTGAATACGCCTCATGTGCAATCTCACATTTTTCGGCATCATCCGCGGCGAGCCGGACCTCGGCAATCCGAGCGTTTTTCGCAGCCTCGTGGTCTTCAATCAGTTTTGTCAAGCTGAGGGACCGAGCATTCGCAGCATCGCCTTCCGTCGGATCTTTAGTGGCTTGACTGAATTGCTCCGGAGCTTCCGGTACCGATACTGTGGTTTTCGAGCTTTCAGAACAGCCGATCGAGAAGACCAGAAGGGCAGCGACAAATGTTCTGATTTGCATGGAGATCACTTGGGTGGAATAACGTTCCGCGTCACCGGGCCGCGCCGGTGACGCCAACCATTTTCCAAGACCGGATCGCGGCTCCGGTGCACGCGGTGGTTACGGCCTTCGACCGCCCATTTTGCCTCAGGGCTCAGTCCCTTGCGTGCTCTGGGGCGAGTCCCCGGATGATGCGTCCTTGCCCTCGTGGAACGTCCGACAAACGTTGCCCACAATTGCATATCCTGTCAGGCACGCGATCCCGATCAGGACCGCTGGCCAAACGACCGGAGATCCGTCCGTCAGCCACGCAACTATTGCCGCAAGGCCGAAGGCAAGGAGCGCAATCAGTCCCAATGCGAGACCGCAGAGCTGCCATCGAGCCCATCCGCGAGACCTCGCGGGATAGAGCACACCCACGAGGGCACCAAACAAATAGGAGATGACCTCGCCAGCAACGTCGAAAACTAGCTCCATCGAACCTTCCAAACAATGATCAATCCGACCAACGTCTCGGGGTGGTCGATCCACAATCCGCGAGCGTTGTTCATCACTGCTTCGGCGACCGACACGGTCCCTATCTCCGAGACCCGTCCACCCGTGGGCCGTAACGACACGGTTAACGCGGCGGCGGCCGAAAACCGTTGACTTCAGAACCGACGCGATCCGCCGCTCGCGTTCAACCGTTTGTTATTTGGCTTCCTTTGGCTCCAGCTCAATGATCGCTTTGCCGTCGCTATCGATCCCGGTGATTCGCCCAGTAGGAATCAGGCTGGAATCGTAGAGGTGTGGCCGATGCTGATAATCGGCGTTTTGGCGTTTCTTTGCGATGATGTCCGCGAGTTCACGCTGAAGTGTTTCGGCGGTTTCCAGATCCATTTGAGCGGTTACCGCGGTGAAGTTCTTATCGGGATCATACAGACGCAGCATTACGCGCGTATCGGGTACGCTTCGGCCCTGAGCATCCATTCCGCTCCAGCTTGTTTCGACGCTCCATTTGAATCGCGACGGGACTGCAACAACACCGGCATCAGTTGTGGTGAGCGCCTTAGTGTACAAGTAGTATGAGTTGCTCTTGGCGTTCCGTTCCGGAGAGCCACCAGAAGCAACGGTGAATGCGGCAAACAGCACCAAAGAAGTAGCCAGGACGACTTTTCGGTAGTCTCGCATTTTGTGTCTCCATACGTGGTTGGCGTTCGTGGGCCAAATAACGACCCGCATCACGGGGCGGCGGCAGTTGACGTTGATTTCAAAACAGACTGGCCACCGCCGCTCCCGTGCATGCGATGGTTATTTGCGATTCTTGGTGTATATGCCGGACGACTCTCTTTGTCATCCCGTGCTCCTGGCTAAAAGTATTCCATCGTGACCGACGCGGTCCATTTGTCCCCAACTTTCGTGGCGACGACCGTTTGTTTGCTGTAGTGGCCACTTGTAACGAACACTGTGACACTGCCGTCACGGTTTTGTTCTAGATTGTGAATGTCACCTGGAGCTACGGCGTGAATCGCGTTGTGAACGCTGACCAATTCGTCGTCCGACAGTGGTCGTGGTTCGGAGTAAGGAATCGTCAAGGCAATCGCAATCGTGCCAACCAGGATGATGCCTGCGGTGTTAACGATGATGTTCCGTTTCAAATTCTTCTGAAGACGCATCATGTTGACCTTCGTTGCAAATAACGCCCGAATTCACGGGGTTGCGGCGATAAATCTGACAATCAGGAAACGCGCGACCCGCAACTCCCGTGCATTTCATTGTTCGGCATTGGCTTTCCAACGAGCGACGGCATTGGTTCCGCTCTCTAACAACACGATTTGTGAATTGCCGCGAGCAACGATTCCTGGCCCGTCACAAAATTCGTTCGTCGGGTCATATGGGCCAGAATCCTCAATGGTCACGCCGTCGGTTACCCAAATTTGTTTGACACCGAACGGCGCTGTCGGGTCAGAGATTACCGTGTAGTTGGCATGATGAATCAGCGACCCATGCTCTCCGCCGTGCATCTTGCCCTGGTAGTTGAATCGGAAACGATGAGCTCGTTCTACCTGTCGGGGTTGATTGGTGAGGTCTTCGACACTTCGAACGTGATCCCGATCTTTCTCGTTAAGGGAGTACTTGGGAAAGAACTGGCGAAAACACTGCAGTTCATACTTCTTGCGTTCTTCGTTCTTTATTTCACCGTCATCTTCTTTCGAGAAGCCACCACGCACAATAACCACCCGCGCGTTGTCAAGTGGATCGCCACCATTGGACAACACCTTCTCCGCAACCTGCAGTCGCAGGAGCGTTCCTTCGTCCTCAGTTGTTTCCTTTTCCTCTTCAGCAACCGAACCCTTTTTCCAAAGCAATTCAATCCAGCGATACTGTTCCCCATCGATCTCTTCTGAGGCAACGCTTGATATCACCAACTCCATTTCGGTATGAGCAAAATCCGGGATGGTCGCCAGCATTGTTTGCCAAGTGTCTGGAAACTCCTTTGGGTCACGAAGGAACGAAATGTCCTCTTGGGAGGTGACACGAAAGCGTGACCATGTTCCATCAATCGGCAACTTGAGTATCAGTCCTTGCGCCATTGCAGGCGAGCACGCTGCAAGAAAGGTGACCAACGCCCACAAAGTCGCCAGAATTAGTCGTCGTTGAACCATGTATAAAATCCTCCATGCCGAACGTCCGGCGTCACCGGGCCGCGCCGATGACGCCTACCATTTTCCAGGACCGGATCGCGGCTCCGGTGCACGCCGTTGTTATGCCCTTTAGGATGTCGCGCCGAATTCAAGAAGCACCGCCTCAAGGTGCGTCTTCTTGCGGTTGCGAGCCATGAAGAGCGGCGTATAACTCCCGCGTTTGCCGTTTGGTAACACGCCACGTTCGAGAATCGCACGCGCGATGACTGCGGCATCTTCGTCGGAGATTCGGTTGCTCAACGCAGTAGCCATTAGGATGTCGGAGCCGCGCTTGTCGACAGCTTGGATATTCGCACCTCGCTCAATCAGGACAAGTGCGACACTACGATGCCCGGCCAGTACAGCCGTGTTGAGTGGCGTGGAACCCTCGTAGGCTCCTTCAATATCGTCGCCAGCATCCAAGAGCCGACGTACTTTATCCAATTCCCCATTCCTCGCTGCATGATAAAGATCGTACTTCGGTTTCGAAGTCGCTTTTCCGTCGTCGATCTGCGTTACGACTATGTTGTCTCGCTCCAAGAAAGGCAACAGCTCAATTCGAGCCCCAACGTCTCTACCGATCTCATCAAAACACCCTGCTCCCAGCCCATCGCTCCATTGACCAACAGTACATCGCGATACTCGGTCAAGTTCGTCCTGACTGAGCGCATTCGGGCAACGGAACTCGGTGGATACCTCGAACCGATCGCTGGCGATGTCGTAGGACAACTTGATCGTTCCGCCAACGAGGCCGAGATCAGCAAGTCGCGACGGCAGGTGTTCGGCGAATGATTCACTCGATTCAATGCCGTGTAGACGTCTGCAGATGTCCGTGCGCGCGTCGCCCGAGCCGCCGTATACGGAGACCTTCGCATTCCCTACGATTCGTATGAGCATGGGGCAACCTCTCAGGCATAACGTTACGGTTCAGCCGGTCGTACTCGACTCGGCTGCAACCGATGGTTATTTGGCACATCTCCCATTCACGGTATCCCGCTCGCGCCGATCGTCGCCCTATCGGACTTCAGGATTTGGCGATCCGTCCGGAAGGAACCACCGATTAAAGATCAGCAAGAGCACGGCTCCGCCACGGGCTTCGACGGATGCCGTTCCGGCGGTAGCGGCAACCACGCGGCGACACTCATCGTATATCATCTCACCGTCGATCGTGCCGGCGAGACTACCGTCAGAATACTTGATGGTAGTGCCCTTGACGGATCCGGCTTCCACGCCACTGCTGAATTCGACATTGGATCCAAGAACGACGCCCATAAAACCTTCATCATCGCCACCGGGCAAGTAGACCTCGTAGGCACCTAAGCCATTGTCGGATCCATAACCCACGAATTTCCCAGACGCGGTAAGGACTTTGAACGTAATCGGAGGCCAGGGCTCGGTGTCGTCAGTCATGGGGACCTCCACGTCGCGCACACCCACACGATCCAAACCACAACAACGACGCAGCAAAGCCAAATAACGTTACGGTTCAGCCGGTCGTACTCGACTCGGCTGCAACCGATTGTTGGCCCTGCGGCGAGGCCGCTACTCGACGATACGTCCATTGAACATCACCTTTGGGCCGCCCGAGGGTCGATGCGCCATCACGTCATCCGGTGCGGGGTTCCGGGGAATGGAAACGCCCCATCGCACCAGGTACCCGGCATCCTTGACCTTCTGGATCGACTCCGTGGGAATCTCGATGCTCTTGGCGAAAATAGTGATTTCCTCCCAATTGGCTGGCCCCTTCTTATGTTGCTGCTCGTACGCAAAATATGCGTTTTTGAATTGGTTGAGATCATGGTTAAGAGGATTCCTCGGCGGCGCAGTTGCCAGTTTCTGAGCATCGGCAAGGACAGCATCGATAATCTGTTTGGCAGCGATGCGAGATTCCTTTCCGTTCGATTGCACTCGTATTTTGGTTTCGCCGGTTTTGGACTCAGAGTAGCTTAGGACAGCGGTGAGATCGGTCGCAACCGTGAGCTTTGCCTCGCCTTTCGTTCCATCAAATTGGTCGCTGTCGAGCTTCAGGTTGAACTCTTTCGTGAATCGTCCGATGGCGTCATGGACAAACCTTGCGGGTACACCAATTGTCGCCTCGCTCTGAACGCCAGGAACGCTGGCGCTCGGGACGGTCGCACTGGGGGCGGTCGCACTGGGGGCGGTCGCACTGGGGACGGTGGGGCCGGGGACGGTGGGGCCAGGGACGCTGGGGCCAGGGACGCTGGGGCCAGGGACGCTGGCGTCGGCGGTCGGCGATTGTTGCTGCGGGGGCTGCTTCTGGCAACCGACGTACAACCAGACGCTCCACAATAGCAGCACGGCAATGCGATTTTGTGACATTTGGACCTCGCTCGGTTTGGGACTGTAGCTGCAAGTCAACTTCTGGGCGGGCACATCCAAGTCGATTAATGTACCATGCCAGCCTCCGAGGTGACTTGGCCGGGCCAACGTAAAAGGTTCTATGCCGTCGGCTGCCGAGGTAGTACTATCCATCGCGGGAGAGGCATCGGCAGCCGACGGCATAGAACT
>CAIPEB010000230.1 GCA_903863885.1 uncultured Planctomycetaceae bacterium
CCGGTGCGGGAGTTGGAGCCGGTGCGGGAGTTGGAGCCGGTGCGGGAGTTGGAGCCGGTGCGGGAGTTGGAGCCGGTGCGGGAGTTGGAGCCGGTGCCGCTTCCGGTGCAGGCGTAGGAGCAGGAGCCGGAGCAGGAGCTTCTTCAGCCCATGCGACCAACTGCGCTCTGACGCCCCGAGCCGGAGCGTAAGCGGCTTTTTCGCGAGGGGGAATCACTGCCGGAGGAGGGCCGGCCGGCGGAGCTGCAGGTGGCGGCACCTCCGAAGGATCGGGTGAGTCCAGCCCCGGATCCGTGGCCGGAGCACGTTGCGGCAGCTCACGATATTCGGGGCGGCGTTCGTGCAACGACGGGGCCACGTTGGAGGGCGTCACCATGCGAAGGCGATTGGGCCGCATCGTCGGCCACAGCATCTGCGCGTTGTCCAAAGCGTTCTGCGCCGTGCTGCCCGAGAAAGGCAGGATTCGAATGTTGTCGTTGATTCCGCCGGGGCCCATCGATGCATCGGTTCCTTCGAGTTTTTCAACCAGCTCTTTCACCTGCGCGATCTGAGCCGCGGAACCGCGAACCCACAGCTTCTTGGTAGTCGGGTCTCCATCGACCTTCGGCCCGCTCGGCGCCGCGCCCTTCGTCGTTTCGCCTGTCGAGAACAGCTTGGTGATCGTGAGAATCACCAGCTGAGGATCCATCTTCCGCAGCTGAATGACCTCGACCTGCTCGGCATTGCCCTCGAGCTGCTTCAGCGTATCCATGATGGTTCGATGTTCGGCCGGACGCGCCAGCGCGATCAGCTTCTTTGTTTCAGGGTCGATCGCCAGACGGACGTCGGGCAGTCCGGCCAGCAGCGTCTGCATCACGGCCAGCACCGACGGAGGATCGGCTTTGGCGATCGGGTAAGTAACCAGTTGGGGTTGATCCACGGCCGTTGCCGACTGTGTTGTCGCCGGTTGCTTGTCGACTTCCGTGACCAGCCCCTGCAACTGTTGCAGCGCTTCCCGCTTGCCGGTGACAAAGAGCCGCGAGCCGAACGGGTCGATGGCGATGCGGATATTCTCGTTGGCGTTCTGGTCGTTCCCCAGCCCGAGGATCGGGCGGGCAATGGTGAGAAGTTCTTCCACGCCGACATGCTTCAGCGTAATCACGACGACACTCTGTCCTGCCGCGCCGTTCGGATTCTCGACAGATTCGAGGACCGAACGGATCATCTTCAATCGTCCGGCAGTCTCGGTGACGAGCAATTGGCCCGATTTCGGCAGAGCGACGATCGAGCCTTCGGGGCCCACGAGAGACGTGATTTCCTGCTGAGCCTCGGAAACATCCAGCTTGGCGACCTGGAAGAGACATTTCACCAGCTCGAAATCGCCGCGATTGTCGAGATCCGTTGTCGACACGAATTCCACCAACTGCGGCGGGATCGTGTCCTCGAGATTGATCACGATCAGCAACCGCTCCTTGCGAACCAGCGTGTAGCCGTTGACGAGCAATACGCTGTTCATCAAGTCCAAAGCCTGAGCGGGCGTGTATTCGCGGGTATCCCGATAATTGAACGTGCCCGGCGGAGGAGCGCTCATAATGAGCGACAGATCGGCTTGGGTGGCAAACCACTCCAGGACTTCCGACCAGGGTTGATGCTGAAAATTAAACTTCAGCTTTGCGTTGTCTCCCCGCACTTCCGGAGCCGCATTGTCAGCCGGAGCCGTATTTTCCGGTGCTGTTCCCTGAGCCGGCGCCGCCGCTGGACTCGCCGGTGCCGCAGGGGCAACCGCAGGCGTATTCGGGACGACTGCGGGCGCACCCGGAGCAGTCGCCGGAGTACTGGGGGCCGCTGCGGGTGCAGTCGCCGGCGCGGCGGACATCTGCGGAGCCGCCGGTGCTGGAGTTGCGGGGGCTGCGGCAACTGGAGCCGGTGCTGGAGTTGCCGGTGCTGGAGTTGCCGGCTTTGCCGCAACTGGAGCCGGGACAGTCGGAGCAGGCGACGGAACGGTTGGCGCCGGAGTCGCCGGCGCAGCGGGCACCGACGGTTTTACCGGTGCTGCGGCGGCTGGAGGCGGAGTTTCTGCAAGAGGATCCATCCGTGCTGCCGATGGTGCAGTCGGAAAAGCCGGTACCACTGTCACGGGCGGACGCGGTGCCGCTCCGGGCGCGAGGCCGGCCAGTCGTTCCCAATCGGCTCGCTGCTGCGAGGTCAAAATCGACGATAGTTCCCGCTCAAATCGTTCACGGGCGACTCGACGCTCCGCGTCCGTACCTCGTGAAAGTGCCTCTTCGCGCCGAGTCATGGTGCGTTGGACAGCTGCCTGCTGCTCAGGATTCAATCCCAGCACCTGAGCCACAGGCTCCTGTGCGAGCGATGCCATTCCAGTCCGCGCGGTCTGCAACTGCTGCAGCATGATTCGCTGTTCCATTGTCAGCAGCGCCAAACCCTCGCGTTCCGATTCAAGCACGAACGGTTCAAGCCGCAAGGCGCGTTCGGCCGGCGGCAGGTCCTTGATCGAAAGCACCAGGCTGGCCACCTCCCGCTCGCGGCGATCGACCAGCGCAATCAGCTTTGCGCGCGTCTCGGCGCTCAGGCCAAGACGCATGGCACCCTCGTCCTCGACGGCGATCGCAAGGGATCCGACAAACGACTGGTCCGCGGCATTGGCCACTGAAGCGAGAAAACTCGCCACAAGCGAGGCCGTCGTCAGCACCGCGGCCAGCGTGCAAATGATTCGGCGTGACAAAGAAGAATCCTCCGGCAGTGAGGCGCATTTTATATGAGTATAAGTTGCGGCTATTACATTCATCGCCTTCGCGGCGGCCGCGAGACCCTTTAAACTCTTCTATCTTAGTTCCACGTCAGCCATGCCACTAGCTTTTCCGTGCCAACTTCTGCGATCCGCAAAGCCAGTCGCGTCGCCGCGTGGCACTCCCCCTGTTATGATTTAACTCCCAATCCGGCCGAACGTTTCGGCCGGACTCCACGCCAGGACCGGAATCTCAACCGCCGTGCCCGAACATCCGCCTATTGAACCGCCGCTCGTCGAGGAATTGGGACCGTCCGTGGTTCCCCACGAAGCGTTTCAGCGGCTGGCCGGGCTGCCGCATGCGATCTTCCTCGACAGTGCCCTGCGCCAACCCGAATTGGGGCGCTACTCATTCATCGCGGCCGATCCGTTTGAATTTCTGAGCGCCCCGTGTGATGGTTCGGACGCGATTTCGCGGTTGGCCGAGCGTCTGTCGACCTGGTCGGCGATCAATCGCCCTGACTTGCCCCCATTTCAGGGAGGGGCGGCCGGGCTGTTCAGCTACGAGCTGGCTCAATGCCTGGAACGGATACCCAGGGCGAAGTATGACGAATTTGGCGTGCCGGCGCTCGCCGTCGGCTTTTACGACGTCGTTCTTGCCACCGACCACGTCCAGGCTCGGAGTTGGCTGATTTCGCAGGGGCTTCCCGAACGAGAGCCGGCAGCCCGACGACGCCGTGCCGAACAGCGTCTGGGCGAATTCCGGCGATGGCTGTCGTGCTCTGCCCCGGACCGGAACCCAGGAATTCAGAACGAAAGCTCGGTGGCTCGAGACGCCTTGGCACCGCAGTTCGCCACGGACTGGTCCTCGAAGCTCACGAGCAACTTCAACGCGGCTCGGTTCCGCGCCGCCGTTGAGCGGGGCGTTCAGTACATCCGCGATGGTGACGTTTTTCAGGTGAATCTGTCGCAACGGTTGCTTCATCCGGCGATCGAAGACCCCGTCTCGCTCTACATGCGACTTCGGCGCCGGAATCCGGCGACCTTTGCCGCGTATTTCGACGCGGGTGACTTTCAGGTGCTGAGCGCTTCTCCTGAGAGGTTCCTGCAGGTGCGGGGCAGGTCCGTGGAAACCCGGCCGATCAAGGGCACCCGGCAGCGGACGAATTGGCCCGAAGCCGACCTGTTCGCGGCCGACGATCTGCTGCAGAGCGAAAAAGACCGCGCTGAAAACGTCATGATCGTCGATCTGCTGCGCAACGACCTGTCGCGGGTCTGCCGCCCGGACAGCATCGTCGTCTCGCAACTCTGCAAATTGGAGGTGTACGAATTCGTTCAGCATCTCGTATCCGCGGTACGCGGCGAATTGGACGAAGGGAAGACCTCCGTCGATCTGCTGCGGGCCGCTTTCCCGGGAGGTTCAATCACCGGCGCGCCGAAAATACGCGCTATGGAGATCATCGCCGAGATCGAGCCTACCGCGCGCGGCCCCTATTGCGGATGTCTCGGCTACCTGGGATTTGACGGCAGCCTAGATCTGAATATCCTGATTCGCACGATTACAGCGGGAAAAGGCTGGTGGCAGATGCCGGTCGGCGGCGGAATCGTCGCCCAATCCCACCCGCAGCGCGAGTACGAGGAAACGTGGCACAAAGCGGAAGGGTTGCTGCGAGCCCTGGCGGATCGGTGATTCCCCGTGATTCTGTTGATCGACAATTACGACAGCTTCGTCCATAACCTGGCCCGCTATTTCCAACGACTCGGCCAGACGACGCAAGTGGTCCGAAACGACGCAACCGACGTGCCGGCCATCCGCGAGTTGGCCCCTCAAGCCATCGTATTGTCGCCCGGTCCCTGTACGCCGGCCGAGTCGGGGTGCTCGGTCGAGGTCGTCCGTGAACTCAACGGGTCGATTCCGATTCTGGGGATCTGCCTCGGACATCAGGCGATCGCCGCGGCTTTCGGCGGCCGGATTGTCCACGCGCCTCAACCGATGCATGGCCGCACCAGTTCAATACAACACGACGAAACGGGGGTTTTTCAAGACGTGCCCAATCCGGTCACTGTCTGCCGCTACCATTCCCTGATTGCGGACCGCAAGACGTTGCCCGCAACGCTGCAGGTGATCGCCTGGACGCACGACGGTACGATCATGGGATTGAAACATCGCGATCATCTGACGGTCGGTCTTCAGTTTCATCCCGAGGCGGTACTGACCGAGTTTGGATTCGTGTTTCTCCGCAATTTTCTGCAGCTGGCCGGCCTCTGTCGCGGGCCGGCGCCCGACATGCTCAGCGAAGTTGCCGCTTTGAAAAAAACGGGACCGCCTCTGCCTTCCGGCCCCGTCACGTTCTAGTTCACGGATCAGACTGACTATCTCGAACTCCACCAGGCAACGACATGATCCTCGAAGGGCTGGTTACTTCCATGAATCCCGACGGCACCGCACGAGTGGCCCCCATGGGGCCGGTCGTCAAGGACGATCTGCGGGGATTCGTGCTTCGGCCGTATCAGTCGTCGCGCACTTTCGCGAACCTGTGTCGAACGGGCCAGGGCGTATTCCATATCACGGACGATGTCGAGTTGCTCGCACTCGCTGCGATTCAACGTCTCGAGACGCCGCCCGCGATGCGGCGGGCAACGTCGGTCGAAGGCATGATCCTCGAAGATGCCTGTCAGTGGTTTACATTCCGGGTGCTGCGAATCGACGATTCGGCCAGCCGTGCGGAACTGGATTGCGAAGTTGTCGAGCGAGGGCGCGTCCGCGACTTCATCGGGTTCAATCGGGCTCGCAACGCCGTGGTCGAAGCGTCGATTCTCGCTACGCGTGTCGGTATGCTCGAAGGCGACGACGTCCTTGCTGAATTCCGCCGCCTGAAGACCATCGTCGAGAAGACGGCCGGCGCTCGGGAGTTTCGAGCCTTTGCCTGCCTCGAGGATTACGTTCTCGAGAGACTGTCCCGGCGCGATCGATAAGCGACTTCCGCCAGCCCATTCCGCGTCATCGAGGCAGAATGCCCGCGGCCGCATGACGGCGAGCCCCCTCTGGAGAGCGGCGTCCGGATAAATCGATATTGGGCGTTGCTTGTGAAGATGGTACACATTGGAAATCAGCAAGGAATATGGAAGTCGTCGGCCAGTTGACCCGCAATCGCTGACCGGCGAAGCATGGAAGACTCAGTCTCTGCCAGGGAGGGCAATCGATGCGACTCTGCGCACTCACTGCGGCTCTTGTGCCGCTCTTAACGGCCGTCTCGGTTTCTTTCGGGGCCGGCTTTGTCCACAACGAGAACTTCGTCGTTCTGACCGAAGCGACTATTTCGCAGCAGGCCACCCAGGACTATGCGCAGTCCGTGCTGAGAAAGGCCGAGGAATACCGCAAACAGATCGCGATCGAGTGGTTCGGCGAAGAATTGCCGCCGGGTATCGGACGCAGCACGATCAATGTGCGATACACGTCCGATGAGGACTCGGGGCTGACTTGGGCCGCGGACAATCCCGAGCGCAAACTGCATACGATCTACCTCCAGACCCGCGCCGACTCGGCGGAAATCAGCACGCTCGCCCATGAAATGGCCCACGTGGTCATGGCCACGATGTACCCGCACCCTAATCGTCTGCCGGCGTGGGTCGAGGAGGGCATCGCCAGCCAGTATGACAACGCTGCTCGGAAGAAAGCCCGCAACAGCGCACTGCGATTCTTCGCCAAACAGGAGAACTGGCCGCAAGTCGACGGAGTTCTGACGGCCCGAAACATCTCCGCGGAGGATACGCGTGCCTACACCGTCGCCGTTTCATTGACCGAAATGCTGCTCAAGGCCGGCGGGAAACGGACGTTCGTCGAATTCGGCCGCGCGGCCAGTCGCGACGGCGTCGAAAAAGCCCTGGCCCACTATTATCAGGTGCGGAACCTGACGGATCTGCAGACGCGCTGGCAAGGCTGGGTCAGCCAGACGATGTCCCGCGAAGTTCTGTCGTTGAACGAATCGGGCCGCCAGGTTTACGGCCAGTAGTATACGACGTTGTTCTGCACCGGCAGCGGCGGGTAGTAATACGTCGGCGGCGGCAGAACCGGACGCTCGACATAGGTGACCACCGGCTGCTCGGGCACGATGTCGATGCTCTGTTCGTACTTCGGACCAGCGATCGTCCAGTTCTTCAGTTCGCGCCCGGGCAACTGCGTGCTGACTGTTCCGGCGGGCACCTCGAGCGACAACTGCTGACCCGAGGGAATGCCATACTCCACGCGGTTGACAATCACGCGGTGAAAATCGTTCGTGCGGTTGGCGATCTTCAGGGTCCCCACCGTATTCAACGAATCGTTGACCGCCTGTTTCATTTCCTGGCGGAATTCGGTGCTCTTCATCGCAGCGCTCAATCGCGGAACATGGTTTCCCGTGCTGTCCTTCTGCGAAATCGCTTCGAGGATCTGCTGCTGTTTGACAATCTCGTCCTGGATCTGCGTCGTCAATTCGGTCAGCTCTTTGCGCAACTGGCCGATCTGCGTTTCATGTTCGCTGACGCGTTCGACGACTTGGGTGAGATTGCCGCTGAGCGTCCGCAGTTGTTCCTGAACCAGCTTCAGCTGCGATGCGGCATCTGCGGTACCTGCAGCAGCGGGCGGGGCCGGCTCAGCCGCGACGGCTGCGGGCGACATGAGGATACAACAGGCCAAAATGAGCACGCGGCGAGACATGCCTCTTCCTCCCATCAACGAGGTACGAGTCAAACTCGCTCCGTCGAGAACAATCGCTGACGCTCCGTCACCCCCCTCTATCGGATAAGTCTATCCGCGTGCGCGGCGCGATCAAGTGCGGACCGTTATGTTTGGCAAAGTCGATCGAATCGTCATAACCCGACGGCGGAATCCGAGGCGAACTGCTACCCGAAAACCCCCCGCCGCGGCCAAAGGACGCCCTGAGCTAAACCGCCATGGACCGTCAATGGGTCGCAAGCCACGTCAGGTGCTCGGCGAGCGACTCTTCCGGTACCGTCTCGACTCCGGAGAGCACTTGCGACATCGGAGCGGCCGTGCCGGTTCGCCGCAGTTCGGCCAGGTGGGATTGCACGATCGCCATCCGATCGCGGGAGGTCTCCAGGAGGAAGTGCATCCACAGCCACGCCTCGGCGTAATCGGACTGTTCCATGTGAGCCACTTCGTTAAGTGACTCCAGGCGTCGCAGATTGGGCGACCAGTGCCGCTCCTGATATCGCTTCCAGAGCAGCGCGATATGCGCAGCGCTGCGTCCCCGCTGGCCGCGGGGTAGCTCGTAGAATTCGGCGATTCCCTCGTCCATCCAGAGCGGCACGTTGGGTGTCACCGAATGAAGATAGCCGTGCGCCATTTCGTGGCGCAGGTCCTCCGCCACTCGGTCGCCCCAGTATGCATACACAACCAGCTGAGTGTCGCTCTCGACAAAAAACGCGCGGCGGTCCGGGAAGGTCGGATAGTTCTTGCCCATGAAGGCGGTGTACGCGTTCGCGTTGTCAAAGAGGTAGACGCGGATCGGTTCATCGGATGTCGGCAGATCGAGCTTGAGTCCCATGTCGCTCCGCAGGGCGACAAGTTCTTCCACGAGCCGGTGTTTCTGAGGCAGAACGAAGTCGCTGCGGATGTCCAGCTGGTCGCGGACGATACTCGAACGCTCCGGAAGCGATGGCACGCTGGTCCACGCGGCGCAGCCGGCGACAAACGTCACGCAAGCGACGATAGTCAACCTCAGCGGCACGCACGCTCCTTCCTCAACTCGGGCTCGTTCGTCCGGCCATGACGAGCGGGGATTCTAGCAGAAGTGGCCGGCCGCTCGAATGTCAAAATGGGTGTTGCGGGGGCTTTGGGGGTTTGCTGCTATGGCATTGTCGCACGTCCCGCAAGTGGCGGGGCAAAACACCCGATGGAACGGCTCGTTGTACTACATAAGTCTTTGGTGATGCTAGCATTGAGGCAACCTGGCGAGACTGGACTTCTTGATGGACCGCGCGAATTATCTGAGCGTGGAGGTCC